>PKWR01000086.1:0-8105 GCA_003133285.1 Coriobacteriia bacterium | reverse complement strand
GGCGCGGACATCGTGGTCCAGTCCGTGACCAAGACGATGACCTCCTCCGGGTTCGGCATCGCCGGGGCGGTCATCGCGCGCAAGGACTTGGTAAGCCGTCACGGCTCCGACGAGATGAAGGCCGACTTCGCCACCTATCTCAAGCTGCTGCCGAACCGGGACAACGGTCCGAACCTCTCGCCGATGCAAGCCATCCTCTCGTTGAACGATCTGCGCACGCTGCGATCCAAGATCGACCTCTTCAGCCGCAGCACGATGCAGGTCGCCGAGTTCCTCGAGGGTCACCCGCAGGTGGAGCAGGTCCACTACCTTGGCCTGCCCGGCCACCCGCTGCACGCCCTGGCAAGCCGGTACATGGTCCTGGTCGACAGCGAGCACGACGCCCAATACGGCAGCCCGGTGAACCGGTACGGGCACCTCATGTCGTTCTGCGTCAAGGGCGGGGCGCCGGCGGCGCGCAGGATGTTCGACGCGCTGCAGCGCATCTTCCGCGCGACCGACCTCGGCCGAGTCAAGTCCGTGGCCACGATCCCGGCGATCTCGACGCACCTGCAGCAGGGGGAGCAGGGACGCTCGCTGGCGGGCATCCCGCCCAACCTGGTGCGCCTGTGCGTCGGCGGCGAGCATCCGGACGACATCATCGCCGACCTGGCCCAGGCGCTGGATGCCGCGGAGCCGAAGGTCACGGTGAGCATGTAGTCACCAGTACTGCCTGTGCTCCACGCGGGTATCTTCCGACCTGGCAGCAGGACGGGTCGCGGGGGAGGGACATGTCGGCCATCCAAGCGCGTGTGATCGGGCTCATCGTCTCAGCGGTCGTCATCTTCGGCTCCGGAGTGTGGCTCACGAGCGCGGGGCGTCCGTACGCTGTCGTGCTGCAGACCGTCCACAAGCTGACTGCTCTCGCCGCCGTCATCGTCAGCGGGGTGACGGTGTACCAAGCGATGCGCATCGGGGCGCTGCCGACGGCGGAGTCCATCGTCGTCTGGGTTGCGGCTGTGCTGGTGATCGCTTCCTTCGCCAGCGGCGGCGTGGTGAGCGCGAGTGATGCCGCACCCGTGTGGGTCTTGTGGCTCCACAGAGTCGCGCCGTGGTTTGCGGGGGTGCTCACGGCGGTCAGCGTGTACTTCACGGCGGGCCGTGCCTGAACGCTGGGCGCCCGACCGATAAGCACGTTGGCCGCATCCGGCGTGGTGCGAGGGGACATGGACGCAAGGTTGATCGCGCGATACGTCGTTCGCGAGGCCATGGGGCTTGTCGGCATGGGGGTGGCGCTGTTCTGGTCGGCAGGTCGAATCGACTGGTGGCCGGCTTGGGCGGCCTTGGCCGTGATGGCGGGCTGGATCGTCGCGACAGCTGCTGTCGTCCTCAGCCGGAACCCCGACCTGCTTGTCGAGCGGCTCGGACCTCGCAAGGGGTCCAAGCGCTGGGACATCGTGATCATGAGCATCCTCGGCTCGACGCAGCTGGCGCGCTACGTCGTCGCCGGACTTGACGAGAGGTTCGGCTGGACGGGAGGCCTTCCGGCCGGCGCTCAGATCGTCGCGGGGGTCCTGTGCGTGCTCGGCTACGCGTTGGTCGTCTGGGCGACGGCCTCGAACAGCTTCTTCTCGCAGATCGCCCGCATCCAGCCGGAGCGCGGGCAGACCGTCATCACGGGTGGGCCCTACGGCTACGTCCGCCATCCCGCCTACCTCGGGGCGATCCTGTACGAACTGGCCGTTCCCGTCCTGCTGGCTTCCTGGTGGGCGTTCATCCCGAGCGGAATAGGCGTGGCCCTGCTCATCCTTCGCACGGTGCTCGAAGACCGCATGCTGCGGGCCGAGTTGAAGGGCTACACGGAATACGCGCAGCGAGTGCGTGATCGCCTGCTGCCGGGTATCTGGTAGTGGCGCCCGACGCCGGAGACTCGTGCCGACCGGCGAGTCAGGAGTCGAAGTGCCGCCACCGGGTACAAGGTCTTGTCTCGTGGCGAAAGGGGCGAGGGCCGTGTCAAACACATGGAAGTTGAGGGAGGGCAGCGTGTTGGTGGTTGAGGACGCCAGCACAGCCTCGCTTGTCGTGGTTGCCAAGGACTTGAAGGACCGGGACGACAAGATCGCGGTCCTGGAAGAGGTCCTGCGCAAGCTCCGCGCCTGAGGTAGGCGCGGAGCTTGCGGGCAACCGGGCCGAGCGCTCCTGGGAGGGGGTTCGATGACGACCTATGTCATCGTCGCGGTGGTCAGTGGGATGCTCTTCGGGGCTATGGACGCCATGTTGAACGCCAACCCTGTGGCCCAACGGCTGCTCGAGGTCTACAAGCCCATCGCGCGTACGTCGATCGATCCCGTGGCGGGCATCGTCATCGACCTCGCGTATGGATTCGCCATGGCCGGAGTGTTCCTGCTGCTGTATGAGAGCCTCCCCGGTGGCAGCGGACTGCTCAAAGGCATGAGCTTCGCCCTGCTGGCGTGGTTCTTCCGGGTCGTCATGTCCGTTGCGTCACAGTGGATGATGTTTCGAGTGCCGGCCCGGACACTGCTGTATTCGCTCGTCACCGGCCTGGGCGAGATGCTGGTTCTCAGTGTGCTGTACGGGGCGACCTTGAGGCCTGTCGGGTAAGCTCCCGGCCTCGCGAGCGGCGTCGCGGACCTGGCGGTCTTCGCGCTCAGCCTCGCGATCCTGGCACTCCTGGTCGTGGGCATGAGGGTTGGTCGTACGGGGCAGTCCGCGGGCGAGCCTGCACGGAGGCGAGGATGGCCGACTACGCGGGACGCAGGGATCCACGCTTCGTGGCTGTCCACCGCGGAGGCCTGCTCGACGAGGCCCACCACCGCCTGCTCGCGAGCTGGGCCGCGGACTGCGCCGAACACGTCCTTCCGCTGTTCGCCGCCACGAACCCGGAGGACGACCGGCCGCGCCGCGCGATCGAGACGGCGCGTGCATGGTCCCGGGGTGAAGCCCCGGTCGACGAGGCGCGCGAGGCGGCCTTCGCGGCACATGCCGCTGCGCGAAGCGCGTCTGATGCCGCGGCCTGTGAGGTCGCCCGCGCCGCGGGCCACGCGGTCGCGACCGCGCATATGGCGGACCACGAGCTGGGGGCTGCCGCCTACGCCATCAGGGCGGCGCGTCTGGCGGCGCCGGCGGCCGACGCGACGCCTGCGGGTGAGCGCGAATGCGCATGGCAGCGCGAACACCTCCCCGATGCGATCCGTGAGCTCGTGCTCTCGGACGAGGAGCGGCGCAACCGGAAGTTCTGGTCGCTCTTCGCCTGAGCAGGGCGCGCTGACGCAGGTGGCTCGCGCGCCGGCGCTTCTGTCCACGCGCACGACGTTCGGCGCGATGGGGAAGCATCGTGAATGGGGGCGGTGGTGGTGATGGTCTCCAGAGAGGCGGCGGTTGTCACATGCGAGCAGGTGCGCAAGGCGAACGCACGCCGGGTCTTCAGCGTCGGGCACTGGCAGTGCTGGGGGTGCATGCGGTTCGGGGGAGAACCCGAGAAGCGCTGCATGCGCTCTCCGGACGGGTGGGACGCCTGCCCTCAGGTCAATCGCGAGATCGCCGCACGGGACAGATGACGAGGGGCCGACTTCGATGAACGAGCGCGAGAAGATGCTCCACGGAGAGCTCTACGACGCCAGCGATCCCGCACTCGCGGAGGCGCGCGTCGCCGCGCGGCATCTCGTCCGGCAGTTCAACACGCTCGGTCCCGAGGACATCGAGGGACGGGACCGGGTGCTTCGGCAACTGCTCGGTGAGGTCGGCGCCGGTTGTTGGGTCGAACCCCCGTTCCACTGCGACTACGGAACGCAGATCCGGTTCGGTTCCCGGGTGTACGTCAACATGGGTTGCATCTTCCTCGATGCCGCGCCCGTCACGCTCGGCGACGACGTGCAGATAGGTCCGGGCGTCCAGTTGCTGACGTCGGATCATCCGCGCGACGCACTCGAGCGCACGCTCGGATTGGAGTCCGCCTTGCCGATCTCGATCGGCGCGAGGTCCTGGCTCGGAGGTGGCGTCATCGTGCTGCCCGGTGTGGAGATCGGCTGCGACGTCGTCATCGGTGCCGGCAGCGTGGTGACGCGGTCCGTCCCGCCGGGAGTCATCGCGGCAGGCAACCCATGCCGCGTGATCTCCGGGAGCTGAACGTCGAGAGGTTGGAGGATCGGGATGCCGGGACTCGAGACTCGTGCGATCGTGGAGCGCCTGCTTGCCGTCCTCGACGAGGCCGCGGGAGGCGCGTCAGGGCCGGCCACGTACTTCGTCGACGATCGCCCCGACTCGGGGCTGTTCGGTTCTCTTCTCGCCTTGGACGCGGCGGACGCCTCGCGGGCCGTCGCGGGCACGTCGGTCGCCGCTCACGTCCATCACGTCGCCTTCGCCATGCGCGCCTCGGCGGACTGGATAGCGGGGGACAGGACGCCGCGGGACTGGGGCGCGAGCTGGCAGGTGTCGTCCGTCGACGCCGTGGCGTGGTCGCTTCTGGTCGAGCGGCTGCGGCAGGAGTATCGCGGCCTGCGCGCGGTGATCGAGTCGGGAGCCGTCGCCGGCGAAGACGCCTTCGGCGAAGCGGTCGGCTCGATCGCGCACGTCGCCTACCATCTCGGATCGATCCGGCAGAAGCTGGCCGTGCTGCGCGAGGCGAACGGCTCGTGAGCGACCTGACAAGCGCTTCCAGCCTAGGGCGCCGCAGCCACGCTGACCCGAGGGAGGTCTCGTGACAGGGAAGACCGTCGCAGAGAAGGCCCGCATCAAGCCGGGCACCACGATCGCCGTCCTCAACCGGGTCCCGGGCCTCGTCGAGTCACTGGGGCTGCCCGAGGACGTCACGTTGGTCGGGCCCGCGGAAGCGCAGCTCGTGTTCCTGTTCGTGCGCTCACTCGCCGAACTCGAGGCGCAGATGCCTCCGGCAGTCGCCGGGCTCGCTCCGGAGGCCGCGATCTGGGTCTTCTACCGCAAGGGCTCGAAGTCCGCCGGGTTCGACATGAACCGCGACAGCATCTGGGCGATCGCCGAGAAGCTGGATCTTCGGCCCCTCGGCCTTGTCGGCATCGACGACGTGTGGTCGGCGTTCCGGCTGCGACCGGCGCCGTAGCGGCGAGGGTCGCGACAGGCGCTCATCGCTCGGTCCGCGCTGCCATCTCCCGCTCGAGCATGACGACCTTGCGATCCAAGCCCCACCGATAGCCGCCGAGGGCGCCGGACGACCTCAGGACCCGATGGCACGGGATGACGAACGCGATGGGGTTGGCGCCGACCGCGCTGGCGACCGCCCGCGTCGCGCTGGGCATGCCGATCCGTTCGGCGAGATCGCCGTAGGAGATCAGGCAGGTCTCCGGAACGCGCAGCAGGGCCTCCCACACCTTCAGCTGGAAGTTGGTTCCGCGGAGCAGGAGCGGAAGCGGGCCGGTGGCGTCGCCGGCCCTGTCGAAGATCGTCCCGACGAAGGCAGACGTCCCGCTGTCGTCTCTGACCAAGGTCGCACGGCGCCAGTCGCGCTCCAGTTCGGCGACCGCATTCTCGACGTTGTCCTCGTCGGTGAACCGGAGCGCGCAGATGCCGCGGTCGGTGACGGCGATCAGGCACGGCCCGAACGGGGTCTCGTGGACGCCGTACCGGATGGCGATGCCGTCGCCGTGCGCCGCGTATTCGCCGGGCGTGACGGCTTCGGTCGTGACGATCAGGTCGTGCAGGCGCCCCGGTCCGCTCAGGCCCACCGCGAAGGCCGTGTCCAGCACCGGCATCGAGTCCCTCAGCAGGACCTTCGCGCGGCTCGCATTCAGGTGCTGAAGGAACCGCTTGGGGCTGACGCCCGCCCAACGCCGGAAGAGGCGCTGGAAGTGATACGGGCTGAGTCCGACGTGCGTGGCGACGTCCTCGAGCGTCGGCTGCGCCGAGGCGTTGCCGGCGATGAACATGATCGCGTCCTTGATGCGTACGTAGTCAGAATCCAACAGGAGCTCCTCGCTCGTGGGACCGGTTCGAACGGTAACACCGCACGCCGGTCGGACACGACCCGATTCTTGCGGTCCCTGCTCCCGCGCAGCGCTGCGCGCGGCGGACTAACGGCCACCGTCGCGGTCAACACGCGGGCGATCGCGCTCTGCCGGGACTTCGGCTTCGTCGAGGAGGGGCGGCTCCGCCGGCGCGTGCGGACCGCCGATGGCGAGTTCCTTGACGACGTGGCCATGGCTTGGATCCCGGACTCCGCACGGTCTCGATGAAACACCCGACGCCCGAAGGCTCTGGGCTAGACTGAGGACTCCCGGAGCGCGATCCGGGGAGCACGGCGAGGCAAGAGGGGGGTTCGTCCTGAAAGAGACGGTCAAGTCGCTCAGGCTCTACTTCATCGTCATCGGTGTGATCAGCGGGCTTCTGAGCGCCAGCCTGCTTCCCGGGACGTCGTCGTTCGGGGTCCTCTTCGCCGTGATCGGGATCGTGCTCGGAGCGGGCTTTCTCTACGTGGGGATCCGGCTGCCCGTGCTGCTCGCCACGAGATCCACTCCGATCCTGGTGCTCGTCTACGCGAACATGGCGATGTACGTGGTCAGCGGCGTGAGCAGCCTGTCGTCCGGCAACACGAGGGGGCAGGTCCAGGCGGCGATCGGGCTCGGCATCTCGGCGTACCTGGTCTCCAACGTGAAGCGCCTGGCCGCCGAGGCGGCCGCGGATCCCGCCACGCCGCCCGCGGAGCGCTCGTAGGCGAAGCCAGCCGAACCCGCGCCTGCAGCTGACGGTGCACGACGGCCCTGCGGATGCGGGTACATTGTGCCTACCGGACGCGGGACGTCCGCACTGCGTGCTCTTGAGGTTGGGGGGTTGGGACGATGCCGGAGGACGCCGTGCGCGCGAGGGGATCGGCACGGGTTCTGGTCGCGGACGCGTGCATTCTCACCGCCGCGGCGCTCTGTGTCCTTCTGTTCGTTCCGCCGCTCGCGCTGTTGGTCGGTCCGGGAACGGTCTGGGTGCTGCACGACCGCAGACTCGACCGGACCGCCGTGATCGGCGGCCTGATCGGCATCGTGGTAGGCATCGTCGCTGTGGGAGCGTGTCTGGTTGTTGCGGCGCTCGTCTTGGACCTCATCGGGCCGGTCGGAGGTTCGGAATTCACCGTGCCGGCGACGGCCCTCGCCGTGGTCGCCATGGCGTTCCTCGTCCTCCTCGTCGCACTGGACGTCGCCGCGGTGCGCGACCTGATGCCGGCGCGACGCGTCCGCACCCGTCTCGACATCGCGCGCCTGGTCTCGACCGCGGTCATCGCCGTGTTCGTGTCGGTGATGAGTCTCCTGCAGGCGACCCGGCCGAACGGTGAGTTCGGCGACGCCGGCGTCTTCGCGCTGGGCGCGGGCGCCGTCGGTGCCGTGACGATGATGGTCATGAGCGCGGTCCATGCGCGCGCGGACAGGCGCGGCGGCGTCGGGACCGAGGCGGGCGCGTAGGCCGGCGCGCCAGCCTGCCCGCGCATCCGACAGACCGAGCGCTCGCGTGCGGTACCCTCGGTACGGTAGAACGCCCGACACCAGACGGACTGGGGGAGCGGATGCTTCGACGCTATCGAATGATCGGCATCATCGCCGTCGTCGTGATAGGGCTCGTGGCTGCTGCGGCGAACGCGTGCCGGACGGCTCCTTCGCTGCCCGGACCGGCCGCGGAGACTTCGACCACGCCACCCGTCGCTGTCCCCACGTCGACGCCCACGCCCACGGTCGTCCCCACGTCGACGCCCACGCNNCCACGTCGACGCCCACGCCCACCTCCACGCTCGCGCCGTCGAAGATGACGCTCTACGGCGTCAAGCTGCCCACCACGGCTGCGGCACTGGTCAAGGAGTTCGGCGAGCCCGTCCGTGTCGACCTTCCGTCCGAGGAGTCGCTGTCGCTGACGCCCGACGGCCAGTGGTTCCGCTGGACGCCTCGGGGAGACACGTTCTCGGCGCTCAACGAGGAGTACAGCCGCACCGTCCGGCGCAGCTCGCCCGTCAGCTACGTCCAGGTGATGGCGAATCGTGGCGGCACGCCCAGTCCCACGGTCTTCGGCTTCGTGATGAACAGGACCTCGAGAAGCGCTGTCGAGCACAAGTTCCAGGGAAAGCTGCGGTCGTGCGAGGGCCGTTTCGCCGACCAGGC
>PKWR01000154.1 GCA_003133285.1 Coriobacteriia bacterium | reverse complement strand
CGGGGCAGGAGGAGGGGAACGTCGCGTGGGCCCGGGAGAGCGGCGCGGCGGTCTTCGAGCCGCGGCCGAAGCGCGCGGCCGCGCTCGTCGAGCGCTGGCTCGGGCCCGATCGCAGCGAGCTGCTGGAGCTGGCTGCGCGGATGCGGGCCGTGGGGCGCCCCGAGGCTTCGCGTTCGATCGCCGACGCGGCGCTGGGCCTGCTCTGCCGCTAGGACCCCCGGGAGCGCCCGCGGAGCTCGGGCCCTACGCCACCACGCTGCGGACCGCCCTCGTGGCCCACGCGACGACGAGGACCGTCAGGGGCACCATGAACAGGAAGGCGTAGCCGACCTTGGCATCCCAGATCGTGCCCGCACACAGCACGCGCGCGGCCTCGACGGAGTAGTAGACCGGGTTGAAGTGGGCGAGCACCTGGAGCCACGTCGGCGCCAGCTCCATCGGCAGCAGAACGCCTGACAGCAGCAGGATCGGCAGGTTGACGCCCTGGACGATCGGCGAGAGCCGGTCCTCCTCCTTCAAGATCAATCCGAGCGCGTAGCCGAACGACGCGGTCGTGATGATCAGCATGCTGATGATCACGAGCAGGACCAGCCAGCCGACCGGGTCGGGGCGGAAGCCGAAGGGGACGGAGACGAGGGTGAACAGCGTCACGATGACGAGCACGTTGGTCGTGTCGCGCAGCACCGGGCCGGCGAGGATCGCGAAACGGCTGGTCGGCGTGGCGCGGAAGCGCTCGATGACCCCGTTGCGGATCTCGTCGATGATGCCGTACCCGACGAACAGGCCGTTGAAGAACGCGACGATGACGAGCAAGCCCGGCACGAAGAGGTCCAAGACGCTCCGCGTGCCGCCCGTGCCGACGAGCTTGTTCAGAAGCGGCGAGAACAGGATCAGGTACAGCACGGGCGTCAGCATGCTCATCACGATGTAGATGGGGTTCCTGAGCGTCTCCATCAGCTTGCGCTTGTAGAGGAGCCCGATGTCGCGAAGCAGCTTCATCCCTGTTCCCCTCCGGCCGACTCGGTGTCGCGCAGCGTCCGCCCGGTCTGCTTCAGGAAGACGTCGTCCAGGGTCGGTACCGCGAGCGTGATGGTTGCGACCTCGATGCTTTCCTGGTCGAAGAGGCGCAGGAGCTCGGGCATGACCTTCGAGCCCTCTTCCACGACGATGCGCAGGTGGCAATCGTCGACGGTGAAGTCGCGGACGTAGGGCTTCTGCGCGAGCAGGGCGGCTATCGCCGCGTTCTTCCGGTCGTCCATCAACCCGACGGAGATCGTGTCGCCGGCCACCAGCTTCTTGAGCTCCGTCGGCGTGCCCTCGGCCACGATCTTCCCGTGGTCCATGATCGCGAGGCGGTCCGACAGGGTGTCCGCTTCCTCGAGGTAGTGGGTCGTGAGGAAGACCGTGACGCCCATGTCCCGGAGCTTGCCGATCTGGATCCAGAGGTTCGCACGGTTCTGCGGGTCCAGCCCGGTGGTCGGTTCGTCGAGGAAGAGCACTTTCGGCCGGTGCATGATGCCGAGCGCCACATCGAGCCGCCGAAGCTGTCCGCCCGAGTAGGTGTGAGCGATCCGATCGGCGAACTCGGTCAGGTCCAGGGCTGCGATGAGCTCGGCGGCGCGCTCCTTGGCCTGTTGCAGCGTCATGTCGTAGAGACGCCCCTGCAGGATGAGGTTCTCGCGGCCGGTGGCCGGGCGGTCGGCGCCGCCGGCCTGCCCGACATACCCGATGTTGCGGCGGACGTCACCGGGCTCCCTGAGGACGTCGAAGCCCGCTATCGTGGCCGCCCCCGAGTCGGCTTTGACGAGCGTTGTGAGGATCCTCAGCGTCGTGGTCTTGCCGGCGCCGTTCGGGCCCAGGAAGCCGAAGATCTCGCCCGGGAACACCTCGAGGTTCACCCCGTCGACCGCTTTGACCGGGCCGTTCCTGCTCGGGAAGTACTTCTTCAGGTCTTCGGTGACGACGACCGCATCAGGCATGTACCTTCCTCATCCATCCACGGGGGCACGCTCACGACTCTGCCGCGCAGACGGATTATGTACCCGAAGACCCGGCGGCGGTCGGGTAGCATGGCATCATTCTCGACTGCCGAGCCCTGTCACCGTGAGCCGGAGGTCCGATGGAAGCGCCCTCGTACAAGGTGTACGGCTATCGATGGGCCGTGCTCGCGGTCTTCATGCTGGCCGTCGCCTTCAACCAACTCCTGTGGATCAGCTTCGCACCCATCACAAGCGCCGCGGCCGCCTACTACCATGTGTCCGACCTTGCCATCGGGATGCTCTCCCTGAGCTTCATGGCCACCTATCTTGTCGTGTCCGTCCCCGCCTCCTGGGTGATCGACACGTTCGGCTTCCGCGTCGCGGTCGGGATCGGCGCCGGGCTCACCGGCGTGTTCGGGCTGATGCGCGGCCTGGCCGCCTCCAACTACACGCTCGTGCTTGTCGCGCAGATCGGCATCGCGATCGGGCAGCCCTTCATCCTCAACGCCGTGACCAAGGTGTCGGCGCGATGGTTCCCGCTCAAGGAGCGTGCAACGGCTGCGGGTATGGGCTCGCTGGCGGTGTACGTGGGCATTCTGGCCGGCCTTGCGCTAACGCCGTGGCTGGTCCTGCACGGCGGGATCGCGAGCGCGCTGCTCGTGTACGGTGTCGGCTCGTTCATCGCAGGCGCAGCGTTCCTGACGGTGGCGCGCGAGTATCCTCCGTCGCCGATCGGGCCGCCGGAAGACGAAGAGCGCGCGCTCATGTTCGACGGCTTGAAGCAGGCGTTGCGCAAGAGGGAGTTCGTCTTGCTGATGGCGATCTTCTTCATCGGGCTCGGCGTCTTCAACGCGGTGACCACGTGGATCGAGGAGATCCTGCGCCCCCGCGGGTTCTCGTCCGTCATCGCGGGTAACGCCGGCGGCCTGATGATCCTCGGGGGAGTCATCGGCGCGGTGATCCTGCCGATCCTGTCCGACCGCTACCGCCGCAGGGTGCCCTTCATCATCGTCGCGATCGCAGGAGCCACCGTCGGCCTCGTTGGTGTCACATTCGCGACCAGCACCGGCTTGCTCATGCTGTCGGCGGCGGTGCTCGGCTTCTTCCTGCTGAGTTCAGGGCCGATCGGCTTCCAGTACGGCGCCGAGATCGCCCGCCCTACGCCCGAGGGAACGTCCAATGGCATGCTCCTGCTCATGGGGCAGGTCTCGGGCATCGGGTTCATCCTCGCCATGGACACGTTCAAGACGGCCGCGACCGGCTCGATGACCCCGTCGCTCATCGTCCTCATCGTCCTCATGCTCGTGGGCCTGGTGCTCGCGACGCGGCTCCGCGAGTCGGGCCTGCTCAAGCCGTAGCAACGCCGTCCCTTGCCAGAGTTGCCGCGCGCAGACGGACCCGACGACAGGTCTTCGTGTGCGAGCCGCACCGATGGCTGCGCGCCGGCCCTTGCGACGATCTCGAGCTGCAGCGCCTACCGGGCCGCGGTCCCGCGCCGCCGCATCCGCGTCACCGATTCGATGGTGACGGCTGCGATCAGGACGGCGCCGGTGACGATGAACTTCACCGACGACGCATAGGCCAGCAGGTCCATGCCGTTCGCGATCGACCCGATCACGACCGCGCCCATGATGGCCGACCAGACGGTCCCGCGACCGCCGAACAGGCTCGTGCCCGCGATGACCGGGCCCGCGATCGCCATGAGCAGCAGGTCGCTCCCACCCGAGGACTGGTTCACCGCGGTCAGGCGCGACGCGGCGAGGACGCCACCGGCGGCCGCCAACGTCGAGCCGAGCACGAAGACCAGCATGCGAACGTGGTCGATCTTGATACCCGCACGGCGGGCTGCCTCGGCGTTGCCGCCGACCGCGAACATGTGGCGGCCGAACCGGGTCCGCTCGGTGACGTAGGCGAACGCGAGCGCCAGCACGATGACGATGACCATCACGAGCGGCAGCCCGCGGTCTTGGTTCACGACGGCGACCAGGGCCGCGAAGGACGCGGCGATCACGCCGACGCCGACCAGGAGAGACCAGAGCGGCCCTACGCTCAGGCCGGCGCGAGCCCGACGCGTGCGCCCCGCAAGGGCGAACGCGAGCGTGAGGACGATCGCGAGCCCGGCGACGGCCCAGCTGATCAGCGGCGGGAAGAACGTACTCGTCAGACGGGTCACGAAGTTGTCGGCGAGGTTGATCGTGCCGGTCTCGCCGAGCACGTAGAGCTGCAGTCCGACCAAGGTCAGCGAGCCGGCCAGGGTGACGACGAAAGACGGGATCCGGAACCGCGTGACCATGAACCCGTTGAACAGCCCGATGAACGCGCCGAGTCCGAGCGCCGCGAGAGCGGCCACTTCGGGCGGCAGGTGGTTGTTCACTATGAGCACGGCCATGACCGACGCGCAGAACCCGCTCACCGCTCCGACCGACAGGTCGATCTCTCCCAGCAGCAGGATGAGCACGATGCCGATGGAGATGGTCGCCACGGCGGACTGCTGAAGCATCAGGTTGGTCAGGTTGCCGGGGCTCAGGAAGCGGTCGTTCTGGAACTGGAAGAACGTCCAGATGGCCGCGACCATCAGGAGCACGAGGAGCGGACCTGCTTCACCCTGGGCCAGCTTCTTGCCCAGCTCGCGGATCATCGGGCCCGCGCCGTGCGCCGTCGGCGTCTCTCGCTCGTCGCTCATGCGCTCTCCTCGCGGATCTGTGCTCCAAGGCCGAACTCGGCGCCAGTGATGGCCGACACGACGTCCTCGCGGCTGACGCCGCGGACGTCGAAGGTGGCAGACCGGCGGCCCAGGCGCAGGACGACGATCCGGTCGGCGACCGCGAACACGTTCTCGAGGTTGTGGCTGATGATCACGACGCCGAGCCCGCGCTTGCGCAGCTCGTGGATGAGGCCGAGGACCTGCTCGGTCTGAGAGACGCCGAGTGCCGCCGTGGGCTCGTCGAGCAGCACCACGGAGGGCGCGCCGAGCAGCGACCGTGCGATCGCCACGGCCTGCCGCTGGCCGCCGGACAGCGACTCGACGGGCTCGCGCACGTCCTTGACGGTCGTGACGGCGAGGGACTCGAGCAGCTTCAGCGCGCTCTGTTCCATCGCCGTCTCGTCAAGGAGGTACGCGGCCCGGGCAGCGCCATTCGAGAACACCTCACGACCGAGGTAGAGGTTCGCCACGACGTCGAGGTTGTCGCACAGCGCGAGGTCCTGATAGACGGTCGCGATCCCGAGCGCGGTCGCATCCTGCGGGCTTGTGATCCTCACCAGCTCGCCGTTGAAGTAGAACGTCCCCTCGTCGCACAGCTGCACGCCGGCGATGGCCTTGACCAGCGTCGACTTGCCCGCACCGTTGTCACCGACGAGCGCTACGACCTCTCCGGCGCCGACTTCGAAGTCGACGCCGGAGAGGGCCTGGTTGGCACCGAAGGCCTTGCTCACGCCCTTCAGCGAGAGAAGGTAGGATGCCGCGTTCGTCGTGCTCGTGCCTTCAGCGATGGCTGTCACTGCAGCCCTACGGCCTTGCCTGCCGCTATGAGAGCCGGCGTGTTGAGGATCTGCTGGGTCGTCCAGAAGCCGTCAGCGACAACGGTCGTCTTGATCGTGTCGATGGTGACGGGGACCGGGGTCAGCAGGACCGACGGGACGTCGATCTGGCCGTTGTTGACCTTGCTGAGCGTCATGGACGACGGAACGCCCGTGCCCTTGCCGAGGGCGACGGCGAGCTCCGCGGCGGTGTTGGCCTCGGCCTTGATCGCCTTGTAGATGGTCATGAACTGCTCGCCGAGAAGGATGCGCTGGATACCCGCGAGCTCCGCGTCCTGGCCGGTGGTCGGGCGCGTCTTCGGGTCGATGCCGGCGCCCTTCATGGCGGCGATGGCTCCGCCGCAGGTCCCGTCATTGGCGCAGTAGACGGCCACGAAGCCGGTCTTGCCGAGCTTCGTGATGGCCTGGTCCATCTCGGTCTGGGCCTTGTCGGGGCTCCAGTCCGGCGTGTCGTACTCGACGCCGATCTTGACCTTGCCGTCCAGGATGCTGTGCGCTCCGGCCTTGAACAGCTTGGCGTTGTTGTCGGTGGGCGCGCCGTTGATCATGACGATGGTCTTGCCGGCATTGCCGTCCTTCGTGATCTTGTCGAGCAGGGCCTGGCCCTGGAGCTTGCCGACCTGCTCGTTGTCGAACGAGACGTAGTAGTCGACCGGTGCGTTGAGGATGAGACGGTCATAGCTGATGACCGGCACGTTCTTGGCCTTCGCCTTGGTCACGATCGACGCCGCGGCTGCGGAGTCGACCGGGTCGAGCACCAGCACCTGTGCCCCGTTCGTGAGCGCGGCGTCGGCCTGCGACTGCTGCTGAGCGGAGTCCTGGTTGGCGTTGCTGTATAGGATCTGCGCATCGGGCGCGAGCTCCTTGACCTTCGCCTCGAAGAGCGGGCGGTCCTGGGTCTCGTAGCGGGCCGTCTTCGTCTCCGGGAGCAGGAGGGCGATCTTCAAGCCTCCGGCGGCCGGGGCCGTCCCGGTGGTCCCTGTGGACCCTGTGGGCGTCCCGCTGCTACAACCTCCGAGCGTCACCACGATGCCCATGACGAGCGCCGCGGCGCCAAACCATCTCAGTGCCCTTCTCCCGTGCATGACTGCCTCCAATCAACCCCATTGGTTCTTCTCGAGCGTACCCCGAAACACGGGCCATGATGATGATTCCCAAACAGGGCCGCCGTATGGCGCGTTTCGCCCATGACTTGCCGGGACGTCGTTCCGGCCTCGAGGGCGGGCGCAGCGACCATCGGTCCTATCGCTGCCCTCTTCCCGTGCCGATACTCTCCCGGTGGAGGTACGCTGGTGTGAACAAGACGGGGAGGCGCCGATGGGCTCGACGGTCGCGGACAGGTCTGCGAAGTGGCATGCCGCAGGGCTCGTTGTTCTCGCGCTCACCCTGACGCTGGTGGTGATGGGGGCGACGAACGCCTACGCCATCCCGCGCACGACGGTCCTCGCTCGCGCTCAGGTGCGCGTCGACAAGCCGGTCCCGTACAGCCAGTCCAGGTACTTCGCCGGCTACCGCACCGACTGTTCCGGCTACGCGTCGATGTGCTGGGCGACCGGGACATCGTGGAACACGAGGACCTTCTACTACGTCACCCACTCCATACCGACCACGCAGCTGGCTCCGGGCGACGCCCTGCTGAAGAAGGGGACCCACATCCGGATCTTCTACGGGTGGGTCGACGACGCGCACACCCAGTACGTCGCCTACGAGTCCGCCAACAGCATGGTCGCTGGCTGCCGCATCCACCGCATCGCGGACGACCTGGCCGACGGCTACAAGCCGACCCGCTACGACCACATCGCAGGCAGCGTGACGTCGCGCAACCTGCTGAAGAACGGGTCGCTCGACGTGTGGGCGAAGTCGCTGGAGACGTGGCGTACGCAGCCGGTCTGGTGGGCTTTCACCGGCTCCCGCGACGCGACGCTGACCGCGCGTCGCCAAGATCTCGTGAGGGCGACCCGCAACTCGGTACAGCTGATCAACCCGAGCACCAGCGCGAAGACGTTCACCAGCATGTCCCAGGAGGTCACCGTCACTCCCGAGACGACGTACACCCTCTCGGCATGGGCGCGGACGGTGTGCAGCCCCTCGGGCGTCGAAGTGCACCTCGACTACCTGGATGCGGCGGACCAGCCCATCGCGACCGGGCGCCTGGTCGGCAGCGCGGCCTCGGTGAACGGCTCGACGTTCCGGGTACTCTCGGCCACGGTCGTGAGCCCGAAGGGAGCGGTCAGGGCGCTCGTGACCCTGCGGCTCGCGGGCGGCGTCACCTCCATCACCGAGACCCAGACGGTCCCCGGCACCTCCGCCGTGTTCGACGAGATCTCGCTCGTCCGCCCGCAGGCGGCGATCAGTCTCAAGGCGAATGCCGCGACCTTCACCATCGGCCATGCGGTCACGTTGACCGGCTCGGTCACCCCGACCGCCGCGGTCGGCGCCATGTCCGTCATGTACATCCAGAAGCCGGGCTCGGCCGCCTGGGTCCGCATGCACGGCCACCCCATCTACGCGACGAGCGCGGGGGCCGCGATGAAGTGCAAGTACACCTTCGCAAGCGGCTCGCAGAAGGGCGTCTACGGGTTCAGGGCCGAGGTGCTCGCGTTCTCCGCGTACCCGGGTTGGGCGGGGTCGGGGATGTCGAGTTCGGTGAGTGTGACCCTGAGATAGGGTGCGTCGCGCGCGCTGGAACCGCTTTCGCTAGAGTGCCGACGTGGTCGAAACTCGAGAGACAGCGTAGGTGGCATGCGTGGCGGCTCAAGGCGCGCGTCGGAAGCAGGCATTCATCGATCTGCACCAGGACATGTTGTCCGGTGTGGCGCTGCTGGACGGCGGTTTCCCGGTCTATGGATCCAACTTCCTTCACGGCGCGCATCACGCCGCCGCGGTCTGGTCGGCGCTCTATCCGCACCAGCCTGAGAGCTCCCTGCTGAGCCAGCTCGAGGCGCACGGCGACCTGCTCCGCTCCCACAGCACGTCCCTTCGCTTGATCACCACCGTCGAGGACCTGGACTCCGACGACCCGCGGACCGGGGTGCTGCCCCACTCGGAGGGTTTTGCGCTCCCCGAGATCGGCCCCGACGGGCTGAACGTGCTCTGGGACGAACACGCGTTGCGCAGCCTGTCGCTGACGTGGAACCACGAGACCGCGTACGGGTCCAGCTGCTTCGAGGACTCTGCCGCGCCTCTCAAGCCCGTCGGCCGGCACCTGCTCCGTGCGCTCGAGAACAGCCCGCTCTTCCTCGACCTCGCCCATCTGAACGACGCCGGGTTCTTCGAGGCGCTCGAGCTGTACGAGCCCCGGACACTCGTGACGCACACGTTCTGCCGGGCGATCACCGACCACCCGCGGGGACTGACAGACGACCAGCTGCGGGCCCTGGGCGACCACGGCGGGCTGGTCGGCTTGGCGTTCCCGCCGGACTTCCTCGGCGAGCGGGGATCGGTCGACGAGGCCCTGCGCCACATCGACCGGATCGCCACGCTGGCCGGCGAGGACGCCGTCTCCATCGGCAGCGACTGGGGCGTGGCCACCATGGGCGAGCTGGGCGACCCGGCGGCGCTCGCGGGGCTGGTCGAGGCGGTGGCCGAAGGCTACGGACCGAAGCTCGCGGACAAGTTCGCCTTCGACAGCGCCCACGACTTCCTGAGGGACCACCTGCCGCTCGCGTAGGGCTGCGTCTACCGGAGGCGCATCGAGGGGATAACGATGAATCACCCCCGATCGTTCTTGACAGAGGAACTACATGCTCTCGACCCCCGGCACCGTGCACGACGGCGGCACTGCCGTCGTCTACTGCGAAGGCAACTTCGGCCGCATCGACGGCAAGACCGGCAACGGCCTCGTGCGGTACTCCGAGAAGTACGAGATCCTCTCGGTCATCGACAGCACGAAGGCGGGCCTCGACTCCGGCGAGGTGCTCGACGACGTGCCGAACGGGATCCCGATCTGCGCGGACCTGGCCGAGGCGATCGCCTTGGCGGCACGCGTCCCGGACTTCTTCATCTTCGGCATCGCGCCGGCCACGGGCCTGCTCTCGCCCGCCGAGCGCGCCGTCATGCTCGACGCCATCGAGCGCGGGATGAACATCGTCAACGGGCTGCACGAGTTCCTCAACGATGACCCCGAGTTCGCCGCGGCGAGCCTCGCACACGGGGTGGCGATCCTCGACGTGCGGCGCCCGCGCGACAAGCGGCACCTCCGACTGTTCAGCGGACGGATCTCCGAGGTCACGTGCCCGCGGATCGCCCTGCTCGGCACCGACAGCGCGATCGGCAAGCGCACCACCGCGACGATCCTCACCAAGGCGCTCAACGAGCGCGGNNGCCACCGTGGTGGAGGCCTTCGAGGACGAGGACCCGGACGTGATCATCATCGAGGGCCAGGGCGCGCTGAGCCATCCCGCCTACGTGTCGTCGTGCTGCATCCTGCGGGGCGGCAAGCCGCACGCGGTCATCCTCCAGCACGCGCCCGGACGCATGATGTTGAGCGACTTCCCCGAGTTCCCGATGCCGACGGCCGAGAGCGAGATCAACCTCATCCACACCTTCGCCGACACCGAAGTCATCGGCATGGCGATCAACCACGAGAACATGTCCGACGCAGACCTCACCGCCGCGATCGCGCACTACGAGTCGGAACTCGGCATCCCTGTCACCGACGCATTGAAGCGCTCACCGGAGCGGCTCGTCGACATGGTGCTGAGCGCGTTCCCGCAGCTCGCGAAGGAGTAGGGTCGCGGTCGGACAGTCTCTCGTCCTCGCGGGCACTACAATGGCCGGGCACGCGCCGTCCCGACGGTCGGGCCCTTCGAGCAGAAACCGCAGCCAAACGCGGCCGATCACGAGTGTGAGTGCGCGAAGGGTGCGGACAGCGTCGATCTGACGTTGCTGCGTCCCGTGATGGTCGAGTTCGCATCCGACAGCGGCGCGCTCATCCCCGTGCTGCAGCGGGCCCAGGCGATCTACGGCTACCTGCCCCGCGAGGCGCTCCTTGAGATCGCCGAGCGGCGGCAGACCCCGTTCTCGGATGTCTACGGGGTCGCGACCTTCTACGCGCAGTTCCATCTCCAGCCGCGCGGCGCGACGGTAGTGCGTGTCTGCGACGGCACGGCCTGCCACGTCGCCGGCGCGCCGCTCATCACCGAGGCCTTCTCCGGCGAGCTCGGCATCGAGGTCGGCAAGACCACGAGCGATCGCCTGTTCACCCTGCAGACCGTGAGCTGCGTGGGCGCCTGCGCCCTCGCGCCGGTGGTGCGGGTGGGCGACGACGAGACCCATGGCCGCATGACCCCCGACAGGGCGCGCGCGCTGGTGAACGATCTCAAACACAGGGCCGAGGTCGACCGATGAGCCTGATCGCCACCGATCGTGCGAGCGTCGTCGCGGCCGCCCTCAAGCAGGCGCTGCACGCAGACAAGGTCGTCGCTCACGAGGGCGCCCGCGAGGTGCGCATCTGCGCCGGCACCGCCTGTCACGCTTCGGGCCGCCCGGCGGTCACCGCGGCCTTCCGCGACCAGCTCGCCGAGAAGGGGCTCGCCGACACCGTGTGCGTCGTCGAGACCGGCTGTCACGGCTTCTGCGAGCAGGGCCCGATCGTCGTCGTGCAACCTCAGGGGCTGTTCTACCCGCGGGTGCGGGCCGGCGACGTGGCCGGCATCATTGAGGCCAGCATCATCGGCGACGGCATCTACGAGAAGCGTCTCTACAAGGACCCGGGCAGCGGCGCGCCCATCCCCTACGAGCACGACATTCCTTTCTATGCCGAACAGCGCCGCCTGGTGCTGGCGCTGAACGGCAAGATCGACCCCTACTCGATCGACGACTACCTTGCTCACGACGGCTACGCGGCTCTCGCCGGCGCACTCGCCGCCGACGATCCCGAGAGCGTCATTGCCGCCGTCACCGAATCGGGTCTGCGCGGCCGCGGCGGCGCCGGCTTTTCGACCGGCACCAAGTGGAGCCTCACGCGCCGCAGCCCGGGCGCGGTCAAATACGTCATCTGCAACGCCGACGAGGGCGACCCCGGGGCATTCATGGACCGCTCGGTGCTCGAGGGCAACCCCCACGTCGTGATCGAGGGCATGGCGATCGCCGCCTTCGCGATCGGCGCCACTGAGGGCTACGTCTACGTGCGGGCCGAATACCCGTTCGCCGTCGAGCGCCTCGGCAGGGCGCTCGAACAGGCCCGCGAGCGCGGCATCCTGGGCAGTCATGCGCTCGGCAGCGACTTCTCGTTCGACGTGCAGATAAACGAGGGCGCCGGCGCGTTCGTGTGCGGCGAGGAGACGGCTCTCATGGCCTCGATCGAGGGCCGCCGCGGCATGCCGCGCACGCGCCCGCCGTACCCGGCCGCCGCGGGCCTGTTCGGCGCGCCGACCAACATCAACAACGTCGAGACGCTCGCCAACGTGCCCCGGATCCTGACCCACGGCGCCGACGAGTTCGCGGCCATGGGCACGGGCACCTCGCGCGGCACGAAGATCTTCTCGCTGACCGGCAAGGTCGTCAACGGCGGTCTCGTCGAGGTGCCCATGGGCGCCACTCTGCGCCACGTCATCTTCACTGTCGGCGGCGGCATGCTGCCGGGCCGCGAGTTCAAGGCCGTGCAGCTCGGCGGCCCGTCCGGCGGCTGCCTGCCGGCCGACATGCTCGACACGCCGATCGACTATGAGAAGCTCGTGGCGACCGGCGCGATCGTCGGTTCGGGAGGCCTCGTCGTGGTCGACGACACCACCTGCATGGTCGACCTGGCGCGCTTCTTCTTGCAGTTCACCCAGGACGAGAGCTGCGGCAAGTGCGTGCCCTGCCGGCTGGGCACCAAGCGCATGCTCGAGACGCTCGAACGCATCTGCGCGGGCGAAGGTCGCGAGGGCGACATCGAGCTGCTCGAGGAGCTCGCCGACTACATCAGCGAGGGCACGCTGTGCGCCCTCGGCGGCACGGCCCCCAACCCCGTGCTGACCACGCTCAGGTATTTCCGTTCCGAATACGAGGCCCACATCAACGAGAAGTGCTGTCCGGCGGGCCGTTGCAAGGCGCTCATCACCTACTACATCGGCGGCAACTGCACCGGCTGCGCGCTGTGCGCCAAGAAGTGCCCGACCCACGCCATCTCAGGCGAGAAGAAGCAGGTCCACGTGATCGACGAGGACCTCTGCATCAACTGCGACACCTGCCGTCAGGTCTGCAACTTCGACGCCGTCAAAGTCAGGTCGGGCGTCACGCCGTCGGCCGCCCCCGAAGAGCGCGCGACATGACGATCACAGACCACCAGCCCACCACACCCGCCGCGCCAGGCGCCGCCGCGTCGGCGACACGCCAGGCGCCGCCGGTCACCCTGACCATCGACGGCCAGACGGTCACCTGCGACCGCGGCGAGACGATCCTCGACGCCGCCCAGCGCCTCGGCATCCACATTCCCACGCTCTGCTACGAACCGCGGCTGCCGGCTTCGGCCGCCTGTCGCGTCTGTATGGTCGAGCTCGAGGGGGCGCGCAAGCCGGTGCCGAGCTGCTCCACCGCGGCGGCCGACGGCATGGTCGTGCACACCAACACAGACAGGGTGCGCAAGATGCGCCACCTCTACCTCGAGCTGCTGCTGTCCGATCACAACTCGTTCTGCACGCCGCCCTGCCGCGACGCCTGCCCGACCCACATCAAGATCCCGCAGTTCCTCGACGCGATCGCCCATGGCGACTACAAGACCGGCGTGCGCAAGCTGCGTGAAGACCTGCCGTTCCCGGCCATCCTGGGCCGCGTCTGCCCGCGTCCCTGCGAGGGTCCCTGTCGGCGCCAGCTCGTCGAGCATCCCATCACGATCTGCTGGCTGCACCGCTTCATGGCCGACCAGTGCCTAGACGAGGAGCAGACCGGCGAGCTGCTGCTGCCGGTCGAACCCAAGCCCGACAGCGGCAAGCGCATCGCCATCGTAGGCGGCGGGCCCGCTGGCCTGGCTTGCGCCTTCTACGCGCGGCTCGAGGGCCACGCCGTGAAGATCTTCGAGGCGCTGCCCAAACCGGGCGGCATGCTGCGCTACGGCATCCCCAGCTACCGCCTGCCGCGCGACGTGATCGACAAGGAGCTGAACGTCCTGTGGCGCATGGGCGTCGAGCTCGAATGCGACACCCGGCTGGGCGTCGACTTTCAGATGGACGATCTCACGGCGGCCTACGACGCGGTTTTCCTGGGCCTCGGCGCCTTCAACTCCAACGAGATGGGCATTCCCGACGAAGACGCCGACGGCGTGGTCGCCGCGGTCGACTTCCTCGGCGAGCTCGAGCTTACCGGCGACGTGCACGTCGGCGACAAGGTGACCGTCATCGGCGGCGGCTTTACGGCCATGGACGCCTGCCGCACCTCGGTGCGCAAGGGCGCCAAAGAAGTCACCTGCCTCTACCGGCGCTCGCGCCGCGAGATGCCGGCCCACGTGACCGAGGTCGACGAGGCCGAAGAAGAGGGCGTGCGGCTCGAGCTGCTCGTGGCGCCGGTGCGCATC
>PKWR01000109.1 GCA_003133285.1 Coriobacteriia bacterium | reverse complement strand
CTGGTCGCGACCCACGACCGCGAGATGGTCGACTCGATGCGGAAACGCGTCATAGCCCTGGAGAACGGCAGGATCATCCGCGACCAGAGCAGGGGTGTGTACGGCTATGGCGACTAGCCCGGGCTACTTCATCAGGGAGACCTGGTCGAGCTTCCGGCGCAACTGGGTCATGAGCCTGGTGGCCGTGAGCATCATCTACATCGCGCTGCTGCTCGTCGGGACGTTCTTCCTGATGAGCTCCGTCGTCAACGGGATGGTCACCTCCTTCGAGTCGAAGGTGACGGTCAGCGTGTTCGTGAAGGACGACGCGGTCGACACGGACGTCACCGCACTCAAGGCCGCGATCCAGGCGATGCCGAACGTGAAGAGCATCTCGTATCTGACCAAGGACCAGGCGCTCGATATCTTCAAGGAGCGCACCAAGAACCAGCCGCAACTGGTCGAGAACCTGCGCAACAACCCGCTGCCCGCCTCCATCGAGGTCGCGCTCGTCGACCCGCGCCAGGTCCAAGGCGTGGTCGACCTGATCGTCAAGAACCCCCTGACGGCCAAGGTCGTCAAGACGCCGGACACGCTCGGAACGCCCGCGAACAACGACATCAAGTACGGACAGAACGTGGTGACCGATCTGTTCAAGGCCACCGGCGTCGTCCGCATCTTCGCTGCAGGGTTCCTCATCCTGCTGCTCGGCGTCTCCCTCGTGCTCATCGGCAACACCATCCGCCTCGCGATCTACTCGAGGCGACGCGAGATCGGCATCATGCGCCTCGTGGGCGCCTCGAACTGGTTCATCCGCACGCCGTTCCTGCTCGAGGGCGTGCTGCAGTCGCTGATCGGCTCGGTGCTCGCGATCCTGACGCTCCTGGCTGCTCAGGCCGTGATCGTGCCGTGGCTCCAGAAGAACCTGAAGTTCCTGCCGGTGAACATCGGGGGCATGACTGTCGCGCAACTCGCCGGTCTGCTCATCTTCTCCGGTGTGGTCATCGGTCTCCTCGGGTCCGGCTCAGCGGTCAGGCGCTACCTGAAGGTGTAGCGGCGCGGCGCGAATGCTGCCGCCTAGTGGAGGGTCGACCAAGCACATGAATCGCGGCGTCCGCGTGCTCGTTGCGTCACTCGTTCTCATCGCGGTGGCAACCGGTTTCTTCATCGGCGGCGTCGTGTTCGCGGGCGTCCTGAGGACGGTCCCGTCGATCGAGTCGCTCACCTCCTCGACGACCGACCCGGGCANNGCGCTCGAGTCGCTCGGCGACCCCTACGCGGCCTACTACGACGCCCAGCAGTACACGGAGCTCCAGCAGACCCAAAGCGGCGAGTTCTTCGGCGTCGGCGTGTCGCTGGGGCTGAACAAGTCCAGTCAGCCCGTAGCAGTCACGGTGTTCGACAACACCCCTGCCAAGCGCGCGGGCATCAAGAGCGGTGACGTGTTCACCGCCGTCAACGGCATTCGCAAGCCCGTGTGGATCCTCGACGACTTCGTGAAACTCGTGCGCGGAGCGGCGGGCACGACGGTCACGGTCGAGGTCTCCCGCAACGGGACGAAGCCGTTCACCGTCACGCTCACGCGCGAGCGGATCACCGTCCCCAACACCGTCACCAAGATGTACGGCGATGTCGGCTACGTGCGCCTCATGACCTTCAACGAGCTCTCGGCCGCCGACCTCGCCAAGGCCATCAAGGAGTTCGACGCGAAGGGCGCCAAGGGCTACATCCTCGATCTTCGCGAGAACCCGGGCGGACTGCTCGACTCGGCCGTCAAGGTGTCGTCCATCTTCATCAACAGTGGCGTCATCGTGCGGGTGGACGAGCGCGGCAAGCCCGAGTCGGTGGAGAACGCGACCGGCGGAGCGCTGACCACGAAGCCGCTGGTGGTGCTCGTGGACGCCTACTCCGCATCCGCGAGCGAGATCGTGGCCGGAGCGCTCAAGGACTACGGGCGCGCCACGATCGTCGGCGTCACGACCTATGGCAAGGGCAGCGTGCAGACCGTCCTCCCCATCGGGAACGGCGGCGCGGTCAAGATGACGATCGCCCACTACCTGACTCCGCAGAGCAAGGTCATCAACAAGGTCGGTGTCCTGCCCGACGTCGTGGTGAAGATGGATCCGAAGCTGCAGGCGTCCGAGTCCACGGACGTGCAGCTCAAGCGCGCACTCGAGGTGCTGCGTTCCAAGCTGTAGCGGCGCGGCGCGGCGGACCACCGACAACACACGAAGACCCGGCGGAGCATCCGCCGGGTCTTCGTGTGTCGCGCGCGAGGAAGGTGGACGAGCCCTAGCGGCCGTCCTCCTCGTCGTCGTCCTCGAGGATCGCGTACGTCTCAGGGTCGAAGGACTCCGCGGCCATGAGGCGCACCGCGCGTGGGTTCGGCGTGGTGATCGCCTCGTCGTCCTCCTCGGTCGGGACGAGCTCGAGCTTCATGCCGTCGCCGACGAGCTCGAAGACGCAGCGGCCCGCGTCATCCGTCTCGAACGTCAGGTGGCGGAAGGAGAGCACGTTGAGGAAAAGGCACCCGTTGACGAGGATGGTCGAGGCTTCCGGCTCGGCCATCAGCTTCACGAGCGTGGCGCGGCCTTCGGCCATCGTCTGGCCGTCCAGGATCTGACGGTAGGTGAGGCCCTCGACCGTCTCCAGTGCGCGGATCATGTCACGATGGCCGGTCACGGTGCCGTTGTGGATGAGGCATGCGGTGAGTTCGTTGCGGCGTTCCATGCAGATCCCTGCTTTCGTGACGTGGTGCGCGCCCCCCGCCTGAGAGGTGGCCCGACACCCATTCTACCAGTGAATGCAAAGGCCATGCCCTTCGCGGGGTACGCTATGCAACAGGGCGCGGGACCGCAGGCTGCGAGGCCTGTCACCGCCGGACAAGGAGGCGCCACCGTGCGCGTACGCAAGGCGGTCTTGAAGGCGCTGAAGGCCCACGAGAGGGGCATGAGCTACGCCGACATAGCGTCGGGCCCGGGCGCGGGCATCAAGCCCGCGCAGTTGCGCGAGACCCTGACGCAGTTGGTGCGCTCCGGACAGGCGACAGAGCATCCCCCGGGGCACTTCGCCGCTCTGAGCGCCCGGGGCGAGGTCACCGGCCGGCTGTCGGTCAACCCGCGTGGCTACGGCTTCGTCGCGAGCACGGCGGGCGACGTCTACATCGCCGGGCGCGACATGCACGGCGCGATGCACGGCGACACCGTCGTCGCGCGTCTTTTCCAGCGCACGAAGGGCCTCGGCCAGTCCGGTGAGGTCCTGCGGGTCGAGGAGCGCGCGAACGACCGCATCGTCGGGCGGTTCGACAAGCAGGGCCGCATGGCGATCGTCACGCCGACCGATCGCCGCATCCAAGGCGACGTCTTCGTCGGCCGCGCCGGCTTCGGCGGCGCCGTCACCGGCCAGATCGTGGTCGTCCGCGTGACGCAGTTCGCGAGTCCGGGCCAGGCGGCCCAGGGCGTCGTCGAAGAGGTCCTCGGTCTGGAGACGGACCCGGGCGTCGACGTCGAGATCGTCATCCGGGAGCACGGGCTGCGGGCCGTCTTCCCGAACGCAGTGGAGGATGCGGCCGCGGCGATCCCCGAGAAGGTCGGCGCTCCCGAGCCCGGCCGCGTCGACCTGCGGGAGCTGCTGACCGTCACCATCGACCCGGTCGACGCGCGCGACTTCGACGATGCCATCTCGCTCGAGTCGCGGGACGGCGGATGGCGGCTGTGGGTGCACATCGCCGACGTGAGCCACTACGTGGAGTGGGGAAGCACGATCGACCAGGAGGCTGTGCAGCGCGCGACCTCCGTCTACCTGGTCGACCGCGTGCTGCCGATGCTGCCCGAGCGGCTCTCGAACGGGATCTGCTCGCTCAACCCCGGCGTCGACCGGTTCACCATGACCATCGAGTTCGACCTCGACAAGATCGGCGACGTGCGGGCCCATCGCCTCTACCCCAGCGTGATCCGCAGCGATCATCGCCTCGACTACGAGGCGGTCGAGCAGATGCTGGAACGCGGTACCGGATGGCCCGACGACGAGACGCGTACGCTGCTCACGGAGTTCCGGGTGTGCGCAGCGGCGCTCGGCAAGCTGCGCCTCGACCGCGGTGGGCTCGACTTCGAGTCCGTGGAGCCGAAGGTGTGGCTCGACCCGTCGGGCAAGCCCCTCCAGGTCACGCTGCATGAGCGCACCGTGGCGACCAACATGATCGAGGAGGCGATGATCGCCGCCAACGAGGTCGTGGCGCGCCACATGCGCGACGCCGAGGCGCCGATGGTCTATCGCATCCACGAGGACCCCGACCCCGACGCGCTCGCCGCCATCGCGCCGGTGCTCAAGGAGTTCGACTACCCGGTGAAGGACATCGGGTCGGCGTCCCCCCGGACCTTCCAGAAGCTCATCGCGTTCGCCGCCAAGCGGCCCGAGCGGTTGCTCATGAACTCGCTGCTCCTGCGCGCGCTGCAGCGGGCACGCTACGTCGACTACCTCGACAGCCACTTCGGACTCGCCTCCGATGCCTACTGCCACTTCACGAGCCCGATCCGGCGCTACCCCGACCTGATCGTGCACCGCCTGCTGAAGGCGCAGCTGACCAAGACGCTCGACCGCGGTCCGGTGGCGGCCATGGTCGGGGAGCTCGAGTGGCTCGCGGACCACAGCTCCTTCATGGAACGCGAGGCGGACTCGGCCGAGAAGGACTCGGTGAAGGTGAAGCTGACCGAGCTCATGGCGAACCATCTCGGAGAGGTGTTCCCGGGGATCATCAGTGGCGTGACCAGCCACGGCGCCTACGTGCAGCTCGACAACACGGCCGAGGGGCTCGTCCACGTCTCCCGCATGAAGGACGACTACTACGAGTTCGACGGCGAGCGCTTCCTGCTGCGCGGCTCGCACACGGGCAAGACGTGGCGATTGGGCCAGGAGGTACAGGTCCGCATAACCGAGGCGATCATCTCCGACCGGCGCATCGAGATGGAGTGGGCCTGAGCGGGCCGCCGTGCGCCGAGTGATAGACTCACCCATCACCGCTATGCGAAAGAGAGGCGTGTCCATGCGTCCGTCCGACCTCAAGTTCCTCAAGGACCTCACAGAAGCAGCATCACCCTCCGGATTCGAGCAGCCGGCGGCCAAGGTCTTCCGCGACTTCGTGGAGCCGCTGGCGGACGAGGTCGAGACCAACGTCATGGGCTCCGTTCACGCGCTCCTCAAGGGCAGCGCCGACGGCGTGTCCGTGATGCTGGCCGGCCACATCGACGAGGTCGGCATGATGGTCAACTGGATCACCCCTGAGGGCTACATCGCCTTCAAGCCGATCGGAGGCGTTGACGCCGCGATCCTTCCGGGCATGCGCGTCGACGTGCACACCAAGAACACCGTCCTGCGCGGCGTCATGGGCCGTCTCCCGATCCATCTGATCGAGGACGACCAGCGCAAGACCGTCACCAAGATCGAGAAGCTCTTCATCGACCTCGGCCTGCCGGCCGAGCGCGTGAAGGCGATGGTCCGCATCGGCGACCCGATCACCTACGGCGTCGGGTTCGAGACCTTCGGCGACGACATGGCGGTCGCGCGGGCATTCGACGACAAGATGGGCGCCTACATCTGCGCCCGCGTGCTCGAGGAGGTCAAGAAGGCAGGTGGCGCCAAGGGTGACCTCATCGCTGCCGCCACCGTCCAGGAGGAGCTCGGTCTCCGTGGCGGACACACGTCGGCCTATGGTGTCGACCCGGTCGTCGGCATCGCGCTCGAGGTAGGGCACGCGACGGACTATCCGGACGTCGACAAGCGCAACCACGGCGAGGCCAACTGCGGCGGCGGGCCGATCATCGCCCGCGGCGCCAACGTCAACCCCGTCGTGTTCGATCTGCTCGTGGCGGCCGCCGAGAACGCCGGCGTCGCGTACCAGGTCGGAGCCGAGCCGCGCGGCACGGGTACGGACGCCAATGCGATCCAGCTCTCCCGCGGCGGCAAGGCTGCCGCGCTCGTGAGCGTCCCGCTGCGCTACATGCACACGCCCACCGAGGTGCTCAAGCTCTCGGACATCGAGGACTCGGTGAAGCTGCTGACCCGCTTCGTGCTCGACCTCGACCCGAAGACCGACTTCACACCCTAGGCGGTCGTCTCCGCAGGAATTGCAGAGGAGGCCCCGGCGCTCGCGCGCCGGGGCCTCCTCTGCGTTGCACGGCCAGCCCCAGCGGGGCCGCCGTTCGTCAGATTCGGGCTCCTTTTCGTCCTGTCGTGCGCGGAGGCCCACGGGTATACTTCGCTACAACGCGCGACAAATGAGCCAGCGCGAGCAGTGGGTGTCTAGG
>PKWR01000043.1 GCA_003133285.1 Coriobacteriia bacterium | reverse complement strand
CGCGCCATCGGCGAGACGATGGTCGTCCTGATGGTCGCGGGCGGCACGATGGACCTGACCTGGTCGCTCACCGCGTCGGCGCGTCCCCTGACCGCGGTCATCGCCAGCGAGATGGGCGAGGTCGTGCAGGGCGGCCTGCACTACTCCGCGCTCTTCGTCATCGGTCTGACGCTGTTCGTGATCACCTTCGCTGCCAACCTCGCGGCGGACCTGGTGCTCGAGCGCCAACGCAAGCGGTGGCGCCGATGACGCGCGCACGCGCCAAGGCCCGCACCCGCGGGGCCCGGATCGTGGAGACGGTCATGAAGATCGTCACCGGAGCCGCCGCGGCGTCTGTGATGCTCTCCGCGTTCGCGCTCCTCGGGTACCTGCTGTACCGCGGGCTACCCTCGATCTCGTGGAGCTTCCTTACGTCGATGCCCAGGGACGGCGGGATCTTCCCTGCCATCGTGGGCACGTTCTGGCTCACGGTCGGCACCGCCGTCTTCTCGCTGCCGATCGGCATCGCCGCGGCGATCTACCTCTCGGAGTACGCTCCGCGCGGCTCTCGGACCCGCCTGATCCGCCTCTCGATAGCGAATATGGCCGGCGTGCCGTCGATCGTGTACGGCCTGTTCGGCCTGGCGGTGTTCGTCATGTTCTTCGGGCTCAAGATCTCGATGCTCTCAGGCGCGCTCACGCTGGCGTGCCTGACGCTGCCCGTGATCATCACCGCCACCGAAGAGGCGCTCCGGCAGGTCCCGCAGGACCTGCGCCAGGCGTCGCTCGCGCTGGGCGCGACCCGGTGGCGCACGATCCACAAGGTCGTGCTGCCTGCGGCGGCGCCCGGCATCGTGACGGGGAGCATCCTGGGCCTGTCCCGCGCTGCCGGCGAGACGGCCCCCGTGCTGTTCACCGCAGTGTTCTTCTCGGCGCCGCTCCCGACCTCGCCGTTCGACAAGGTCATGGCGCTCCCGTACCACATCTACATCATGGCGACCCAGCCGAACCGGCCGCAGCCCGCGATCGTGTGGGGCAGCGCACTCGTGCTCGTCGCCGGCGTCACCGTCATCAACATCGTCGCCGCGGCATGGCGTTCGCGCGCAAGGAGGAAGGTCACATGGTGAGCACCGGGCAGCAGGGCTGTTTCGAGCTGAAGGACGTGTCGGTCGCCTACGGCAAGGAGACCGCCGTCTCGGGAGTGGCGATGTCGATCGAGCCGCACTCCGTCACCGCGCTGATCGGGCCGTCGGGCTGCGGCAAGTCCACGCTGCTGCGCTGCCTCAATCGGATGAACGACGAGCTCGGAGACGTGCACGTGGGCGGGACGATCCTGCTCGACGGCGAGGACATCTACCACGGTGACGTCGATCCGGTGGAGCTGCGCTCGCGTGTCGGTCAGGTCTTCCAGCGACCGAACCCGTTTCCCATGTCGATCTACGACAACGTCGCCTACGGGCCCCGTACGATGGGGCTGCGCGACCGCGGCGAGCTCGAGGCCCTGATCGAGGACTCCCTGCGCCGGGCCGCGCTGTGGGACGAGGTCGGGAAGAGCCTGAAGAAGCATGCGTTCGAGCTGTCAGGAGGCCAGCAGCAGCGGCTGTGCATCGCGCGCGCCCTCGCCACCAAGCCCGAGGTGCTGCTCATGGACGAGCCCGCGAGCGCCCTGGACCCGATCTCGACGCAGATGATCGAGGACACGATCGCGGAGCTCAAGAGTGACGTGACCATCGTCATCGTCACGCACAACATGCAGCNNTCGTCGAGATCGGCGACACGCGGCAGATGTTCACCAAGCCCGTCGACAAGCGCACCGAGGCCTACATCACCGGGCGCTTCGGCTAGGGGAGCGGCCGGCGGCCCGCTCGGCCCGCATTCCGACCGCGGGGTCTACAGCTCGGCGTCGCGCCACGCGGTCGGGACGGGGGAGGCGTTCGCCGTCCCGCCCGTCGAGGCGATCATGCAACGGGTGCGGCCGGCGAGCACGTCGGCCGGCACCGCGATCCACACCGTGTCTCCGTCGAGCTCCGCGCGGACGCCGGCCGGCATCAGGCTGTCTGAGGCGACTGCGAGCGCCGACGCGGCGCTCCCGCGCACAGCGACGTCGAGCCGGGAGGGCGCCCGCCCGCCGAAGAGGCGGAGGTCGACGCGGAACGTGGACCCGGTCGCGATCGGCGCGTCGCAGGGGAGGCCGATCCACAGCGTCTTGGGACCCCGCGCCATGAGCATCGCGGCCACCCGCGGTCGTGTCGATCCGGGCGCAGGCGCGACGACCGGCGGCGGGGTCACGGCGACCGTCGTCGCTTGGCCGGCGACCGGTCTCGCATCGGTTCCAAGCGATACCAGCCTGGGCACCGTCCGGCTCGCGAACAGCTCGTTGGCTCGAATGAGGNNGGGCGCGCATGTACAAGCCCATGTCGGCGATCTCCGACTGGCTCGCGTACTCGTCGACGGCGGCGGTCTTGGCCTCCAGGTCGCTCGCATCGAGCGGGAACGCGAACCAGGCGGTGTCGGAGGAGACCAGTTGCGGCGGGGGGTTGAGCGCCGTCGCAGGGAGGTTGCCCCACGGGTAGGGGTAGTGGCGGAAGTGCACGACGTAGCTCAGGCGACGGCCGGCGAACCCGACATCGTCCATGGCGTATGACGCGAACGCGGCGACCGTGGCGTGGTCGGGATGCGTCTCGTAGACGTCGGACGTGATGATCGTGTCGGGACGGAACCCCTTGATCACGGACTCCAGATCGGTCGCGACGTCCTGCCCGCACTGCGCCACTCCTTGGCTGAAGGCCCAAGAGTACGGCACGGCATCGACGCCGGCGCGTCCCGTCACCGGCTTGGAGCTGTCCCAATTCCCGCCCCACATCGACGAGGTGACCCCGTCGGTGTAGCCGAGCGAGATCACGTCGGTGGCAGGGAGGCCCAGGCGGGCTGCCGCGGCGAGGCTCTCCTGATGCCGGACCTCGCCGAGCTTGAGGTACGCGGATTTGTCGGCCGTGCCGCCGCTGATGCGTGCGGCGGCGTTGCGGTAGGAATCGCCGGCCGTGACGATGACGACCTTGACCTGTGCACCCTCGGCGACCAGGTGGTGGATCGTCCCGCCGGTCGCGAGCGACTCGTCGTCGGGGTGCGGCGCGATCACGAGGACACGGCGGCCGAGGTCTCCTGCGCGCATCGGGGTCCCGGTGCTCACGGCGGCAGCGCGTATGGCTGCGACCGCGGCCCAGGACACGGCCATGCCGAGGATGGCGAGGACGGCGATCACGAGGATGTTGAGCGGTGTTCCGCGCCTGATCATGGTCGCGAGTCTCCAAGCCGGTCTGCGGACGAGTGCCGCGATTATAGCCTCCGACGGATGGCCCTCGCGGGCACGTCCGGAAAAGGTACGAGCCACCTGGGGGGAGGCGGCTCGTGTACTTCAAGAGCGGGCAAGCTCCGTCGAGGTTCGAGGGGGGAAGACGGAGCGCCCAGGCCCTCGAGGTCAATGCTAGCAAGAGCAGTGCCACACCGCGCGAGATGCTGGCGTATCGTGTGCTTACATGAGGCTGGAGGGTGTGCCGTGCCCTTGCCGGAGCCGGGGCGCTTTCGCGCCGCTTCGATCACATGAGACCCACTCGAGAGGACCTGTGGATGCCAGTGACGATGAGATTGCGCGTGGGCGCCGCCGCGCTCCTGACCTTGGCCACCCTTGCCGCCGTCGCGTGCTCCGCCCCTGCGGCTCCGCCCGCATCAGGCACCGCGCCCGCCGCGACGAACCCCGCTCCGGCGGTGCCGGCTCCATCCGCGTCCCAGGTCCCCGCGGGCGCCCCTGAAGGGACCGCCAAGGTCGAGGGCAGCGTGCAGCGGATCTCCGTCGACCTGACGAAGGGCTACTACGATCCCTCGGTCATCCACGCGAAGGCGGGCGTGCCCCTCGAGATCTCGTTCGGCCAAGGCAGCGGGTGCCTTGGGAGCGTGCTGATCCCCGACTTCTCGGTGAACCAGGACCTTACGAACGGAGGCGCGGTCGTGAAGCTCCCCGCCATGAAGGCCGGGGAGTACAGCTTCAGCTGCGGGATGCGGATGGTATATGGGAAGATCGTCGTGCAGTAGGTTGGAGCGTTGGCTGATCCGCTACTGGCCGGGAGTGTTCGGCGCCCAGACCATCTCTCCGGTCTGCAGGCGGTTCTCCTCCATCTCGCCGCGATTCGAACGTCCGCGACGCCGCCCATGCGAGTGGGCGGCGTCGAAGCGAACACTATCAGCCGGCGCGTCGGGTCCCGTCTCCGGTGTGGTCCGTGTTGTAGCCGCCCAGATGGCGCACCTCCGAGCGGAACGCGCGGCTCTCCAACCGCCTCCGCAGCCGGGCGAACGGTTCGTCCTCGGCTCGCTCGGCCGCGAACACGAGGTCGTAGCGCTCCATGAACAGAGGCGTGAACTCCAGGCTGAACAGCTCGGCTGCAGCGCGCACCCCCAGCCCGGCGTCGGCCTGACCCGACGAGACCGCTAGGCGACGTCGCTGTGCGTCCGGAACTCGACGTCGTACCCGTCGATCGTCTCGGTCGGGATCTTGAGAGTACGCAGCCGTGCGTCGAGCCACACGCGGGTGCCCGAGCCGGGATTGCGGTTCGCGAAGCGCACGTCCCCGCTGGCGAGGTCCGTGATCTCACGGACACGCATGTGCGACCCGGGAGCGGTCATCAGCCCCTGCTCGCGGTGGGCGAGCGTGACCATGTCGACGGCCCGGTCCGGGAACAGGTGCCGCAGATAGGGCGCGTTGTAGTCGTCCGCCTCGACATCGAACAGGTGGCACCCGGCGATGTCGGCCAGTCCCTGTCGCAGTGCGACGAGCCCATCAAGGCTCCCGATGGCCGATGAGACGATCTCGAAGCCGCCGGGTCCCGAGTTCAGCTCACCTGTGAGCAGCCGGAGCGCGAAATCGTCGCTGCCGAGCACCATGACCGTGCTTCGGTCTCCCGTCGACGGGGCGATGAGCATATGGATCGTGAAGGCGCCTGAGGTCGCGCGGTAGAACTTCTCGGTGTAGTTGCGCGTCGTGACTTCGCCGGCGGGCTCGATGAGACCCACGGCTTCGAGGCGCTTCAGGTGATAGCGCACCCATGCGGGGTGTTTGTCGAACTCGCGTCCCAGCCGGGAGATGGTCGTGGGCCCGCACAGGAGCCGTCGCATCAAGGCGAGGCGATGCTCGTCGGAGAGTGCTGCGAGCTGGTCGGGCCGGTCGATCGTTCCAAGAGCCTGCATGGATTCACCCTGAGTCTGTGCTTAGCGTACACAGGCAAGTGTAGAAGCGCCGCGCGCCACGTCAAGCACGCGGAGTGGCGGGACCAGGAACAGGGCGCGCGGCGGCGGTCGCCGCCGCGCCGGCTGCTACATCGTGCCGAGGATGACGTTCGAGGACTTGATGATCGCGTAGACCTCGGATCCGACCTTCAGGTCCATGTCCTTGCACGCGTCCATGGTGATCATCGATGAGATGACCTGGCCGCCGATGTCGACCTTCACGACACAGTTCACGGTGCCGGACTCGACCTCGGTGACGGTGCCCTTGAGCATGTTTCTGGCTGACAGCTTCATATCGTCGCTCCCTTGACAGGCTTGAACACGTGTTCGTGCACGCAAAGGTCTATACCCGCTCCGCGTCCCGGTCGCGCGGTGTGGCATCACGACCGGAGGCCCTTGCGGGTCTCCCAGAGGCGCGCCGCCCACGGGTGAGAGGGAACGAACGTGACCGGACAGCCCCGGCGACTCGCCGGCGACACGTACGTGTTCGAGGCCTCGACGACCAACTCGGGCTACGTGAGCGGCGTCCTTATAGACACCGGCCCCGAGCCGTCCGTCTACGATGGGCATCCGGTGATGAACGTCCTCATCACCCACGGCCACCAGGACCACTTCTCGAGCGCTCCGGCCTTGAGGCTCGCGGGGGCGCGCATCACGGCCCCGCGCGAGGAGGTCGCGCTGGTGGAGAACCCGGAGGTCCACATTCGCGGGATGTTCTCATGGGCCCGCCCGAGCGACGAGATGGTCAACAAGCTGTTCCACGGCGGGGGCGTGAAGGTCGACGCCTACGCCGACGAATGGCGCGGGTACGGTATCGACCCGATACCTCTGCCCGGACACACGCTGGGCCACACGGGCTATCTGACCGGCGACGGGGTGCTGTTCACGGGCGACGCCGTCTACGAGATGCCGATCTGGTCGCGCCATCGCCTGCCCTACGCAATCGACCCCGGGCTCGTGCGCTCGTCGCTCTCGTTGATAGAGGGCCTGGACTTCGCATGGATGGTCCCGGGGCACGGGGTGGCGGTGGACCGCGACGAGGCGTTCGAGCACATCGCCTACCACCGCGACCAGATGGACCTGATGTCCGAGCGGCTGCACGAGATGATCGCCGAGCCGCTCACGACCGAGCAGGCGATCGCGGCGATGTCGTCACTCGCCGGGCTCTCGGACAACTCCGCGCAGTACTGGCTGGCCGTCACAACGGTCAAGGGATACCTCTCCGATCTCTTGCGGCAGGGCCGTGCGGAGTTCTTCGTGCGCGAGCACGCCGGCTGGTGGCACGCGCTGTAGGTTGCGGCATCCGGCAGTACGACTTCCGTTGGAGCGCGGTCAGGGTCGTCGCGCACACTCCGTTGTGCAAGTCCGCGAGCCGTGTTCTCCTGGCGCGATACCTCCGCCCCCGACGGCTTCGGAACGGTCACAGCGGGTCGCCGCCCGGGTGGAGGAGGTGTCCCGGGACGGGCGCGACGTCCGATCCGGCGGGTCGTGCCGCCGGCGATGCCCCGGAAGTGCAGGAGTTCCGGATCACATCGGAGGTGTTCCACCATGCGTAGCATCACCCGCGCCGCGATCGTGGCGGCGCTCGTGTCCTTGATCGTCCCGCAGGCGGCGTTCGGCATGGCCAAGAAGCCGCTTGTCATCCCGCACCTCGACACGGCGCCGGTCGACTCGCTGGCGTCGCTCTCAGGCGAGGGCGCGTCTCGCATGTCGCTCTCGACCGCGTCGCTCTCCCTCATCTCGGGCGGCAACGCCGGCACCAACTCGATAGAGTTCACGTCCCTGACCGACGGGGACATCGTCGTCGTGACCGACCCCAACTACTTCACCGGCCACGCGGGCCTGTTCGATCGCAGCCACTACTCGGGCATCCTCAGCTACGCGATGCTGAGCGCGAACGTCCAGCCGTACAACGGCGTCCAGTACGAGAAGTGCGCGAAGTACCGCCTCAACGACTGCGCGTATGCGCTGCGGGTCCCGCAGGAGTTCGGCCACCGCTTCGCGGTGCGTGACTGGGCCTCGAGGCAGCTGGGCAAGCCGTACTCGATCCTGGCGACCAAGACCGACCTTTCGTCGTTCTACTGCTCGAAGCTGGCCTGGGCCGCGTACCGGTACGTCTCGGGCGTCGACCTCGATGCCGACGGTGGCTTCTGGGTCTGGCCGATCGACCTCGTCAACAGCAGGTATACAGCGCTCATCGGGTACTGGGGCTGACACGGCATCCGGGGGCCGGTGACGCCGGGGGGCGCGCCGGCCCCCACTCGAGGCGAGGGGGTCGGCATGGGGTACGGCAGAAGGGCGTGGCTGCTCGCCGGTGGCGTGGTGGTGCTCGCGACCTCGCTGGGCTCGGTGTGCTGGATCGGCCTGCAACGACCGGCGGACGCATCGGTCGTGCAGTCGGGCGCGCTCGCGGTCGTCCTGCTGCCGCGCGCCGACGGGTCACGATTGGCGGTGGTCGATGTCGCGAACGCACGCGTCGTGCGCCGGATCGAGTTGCGGTCACTTGCGACGGATATCGCAGTGGACGCGTCCAGCGGTGTCGTGGTCGGCGCACAGGCGGGAGGATTCGGGCCCGCTATCGACCGCGCGGCATCACTGACGGACGTTCGAACGGGGGCGGTCCGCTACGTCGACCTGCCGGTCATCGATCCCGGTGACGTCGCGTGCGTCGGCGGCAGCGCGTTCCTCCTGCACTCGACGCTGGAGGCATCGGGGACGGCGTTCTCGGTGGTGGACGTGGCGTCGGGACGCGTCACCGGCTCAGGGAACATCCCGGGTCCTCCCGGCCTGTGGGCCTCGGCGACGGGCGCGGTCTGGTCGACGGGAGAGGACTCTGCCGCGAGGCCGTCCTTGCGACGGATCGACCCCCGCAACCTGTCCCTCTCGGCATTCGGGCTCGGTGCGCTCGTCCCGACGGGACTCGTCGAGGCGGGAGGGCGTCTCCTGGTGCTGGGGACGGAAGACGCGAGCGGGCAGGCCACGAGCGGCGCGGTGGTCGCGATCGATCCGGTAGACGGAGTCGTAGTCGCCCGGGAGACGGTGGCGGGACTCGCACGCAGCCCGCAGCGTGCCGTCGAGGTCGGAGGGCGGTTGGTGCTGGGCGACTGGAGCGGCGACGAGCCGGAAGGCAGGGCGCTGCGGCTTCTCGATGCCGCGACCCTGCACGATCTCGGATCTCTCGGTGTCGATGGGATCCCCTGTGCGCTCGCGGCCTGGGGCGACCGGCTCCTCGTGGTGGACCGGGAGCGTGGTCGGCTCCTGGTGGTCGACCCCGTGACGGGACGCACGACGTCCGCGATCGAATTGGGGGAGAGGGATCTGGTCTTCTCGGACGTGGTCGTGGTCGGAGAGCGCAGGTGAGGGGCCCTCAGGCGCCCTGCAGCCAGCTCTCGACGGTGCCTTCGATGCCGTCGCGGCCGGATTCCACGACCTGCGAGAACCGCTCCGGCAGCGTCTCGAGTTCGGCCAGGCCCCGGGGGACCGGAGCCGCGCCGGGAGCGAGTGTCTCGACCGCGAGCAGCAACTCGACACCGGAGAGCGCGGCGGCCTCCGCCGGGAGCGGCGCGTGGTAGTCGATGCCCACGAGGGACTTGTAGACGTCGACGCCGAACTTCGCCCAGTGCGCGGTCGACACGACGAGCACCGGGTTCTCGGCACGCAGGCGCTCCGCGACCTCCCACGCGACCGCGGTGTGCGGATCGAGCAGGTAGCCGTGGTCCTGCCAGACGCGGCGGATGGTGTCGAGCGCCTCGTCGTTGCTGACCCAGTCGCCCGCGAAGTGCTCGCGCATCGCGGCGAAGGTGGCGCGGTCGACGAGGAAGCGTCCATTGTCGGCCAGCGAGGCCTGCCAGCGCCGCACCGCCTCGGGGTCGTGCGTCAGCTCGAACAGGAGTCGCTCGAGGTTGGAGGAGACGAGGATGTCCATCGAGGGTGAGGGGGTCGTGACGAAGTCACGCGAGGAGATGTCGTAGGCGCCGGTCGCAAGGAAGTCCGCGAGCACCCGGTTCTCGTTGCTCGCGCAGATGAGGCGGTCGATCGGGACGCCGATGAGCTTGGCGTAGTAGCCCGCCAGGATGTTGCCGAAGTTGCCCGTCGGCACGCAGACATCGATCAGATCGCCGGGGCGGACGCCGCCGCCGGCCACCATGTCCGCGTATGCGGAGGCGTAGTAGACGATCTGCGGCAGCAGACGGCCCCAGTTGATCGAGTTCGCGCTGGAGAGGCGCAGCCCGTGGGCGTCGTGCAGGAACGCGGCGAAGTCGGCGTCCCCGAACGCGGCCTTCACGGCGTTCTGGCAGTCGTCGAAGTTCCCGCGCACGCCGAACACGGCGACGTTGTCGCCTGCCTGCGTGACCATCTGGAGGCGTTGGATGTCGCTCACGCCGTCCGCGGGGTAGAAGACGATGATCCGCACGTGGTCGCGGTCGGCGAAGCCCTCGAGCGCGGCCTTGCCGGTGTCGCCCGAGGTCGCCACCAGGACGAGGTAGTCGTCGAGCGGCTCCCCCGCGGCGAGGCGCATCGACACCGCCTCGGAGAAGAACAGGGGCATGCACTGGAGCGCCATGTCCTTGAAGGCGCTCGTCGGCCCGTGCCACAGCTCGAGGACGTGCATGTCCGCGTCGACCTCGACGACCGGGGCGACCTGCGGGTGGTCGAACGCCGCACCGTAGGNNCCGTAGGCCTGCTCCATGAGGTGTTCGACCTGCTCGGGGTGCACGTCGACGCCGAAGGCCCGGTAGAGCGCCGTCGCGCGCGCGGCGTACGGGAGCTTCGAGAGGGCGAGGATCTCGGCGAGGTCGAGGTGCGGGAGCCGCTCGGGGACGTAGAGGCCGCCTCCGGGCGCGATGCCCTGCAACACGGTGTCCGTGAAGGTCCGCGGCATGGGATCGAGGCCGCGCGTGTCGCGGTAGTGGATGGGCTCCATGCGCGAATGGTAGCAGAGGCCGTCCGCACGCCGCGGCCGGCGGTGGGTGACGAGCGGGCAGGGTGTGCGGTACCGTTCGGGCACGGCGTCGGAGCGGGGAGGGCGACATGAGGCACGTCATCGTGATCTTAGACGGCGCTGCGGGCTGGCCGCTGGAGCAATTCGGTGGCCTGACGAGTCTGGCCGCGGCACGCACCCCCAATCTCGACGCGATGGCGCAGGCCGGCACCGTCGGCCTGGCCCGCACTGTCCCGCCCGGCACCGAGGCGTCGTCGGCGGCGGCGTGCACGTCGATCCTCGGGTACGACCCGGTGGCCGACTACGTGGGCCGCGGTGCGATCGAGGCCGCCAGCATGGGCATCCGGCTCGCCAACGACGAGGTCGCGCTGCGCCTGAACCTGGTGAGCATCGCCGACGGCGCCATGGACAGTTACTCGTCCGGCAGGATCCCCAGCGAGGACTCGCGGGAGGTCGTCTCCGACCTCGAGAAGGCCTTCGGCGGATCCACCTTCCACTTCCATCCCGGCGTCAGCTACCGGCACATCCTCGTCGTGAAGGGCCACCCCGAGCTGCTCGGGCTGGCCTACACGGCCCCGCACGACATCTCCGGGCAGTCCGTGGAGGGGCGTCTGCCCTCAGGCGAGGGCGCCTCATTACTGACCGACCTGATGGACCGCGCGCGCGTGTTCCTCGAGACGCATCCCGCCAATCTCCGACGCCGCGAGGCGGGCCTGACGGCGGCCACCGACGTCTGGCCGTTCTGGCCGGGTGTCGCTCCGCGTTCGCTGGTGCCGTTCGAGAGTCTCCGGGGCGTGCGGGCGGCGCTCACCTCGGGCGTGGACCTTCTCGGGGGGCTGGCGACGCTGACCGGCATCGACCGGCTCGAGATCGCCGGCGTCACGGACGGGTCGGACAACGACTACGCCGCGCAGGCTGAGGGCGCGCTCGCCGCACTGGACGAGCACGGACTCGTCGTGATCCACGTCGAGACGCCGGACGAGGAGGGGCACGCGGGCGATGCTGTCGGCAAGGTCGCCGGTATCGAGGCCATCGACCGGGAGGTCGTCGGGCGTGTCCTGGCCCTCGGCGGCGACCTGCGGGTGCTGTGCATGCCCGACCACCCCACGCCCGTGGCCCTCAAGACGCACACCGCCGACCCGGTCCCGTTCGTGATCTGGGGGAGCGGCGTCGCGCACAACGGCGCGGCGGTCTTCGACGAGACGCAGGCGGCTTCCACCGGCCTGCTGGTCGACCCCGGCCGCAGGGTCATGGACCTGCTGCTCGACAGGCCGCTCTAGGAGATCGGCGCCGCGGTGAACGTCGGCGACGGGGACGCCGCCGGCCGCCGCGAAGGCATGCCGGGCGCTGGCACCCGCTGAGCGCGCACCTGCGGGGCGAGCGCCTTGCCGAGGCGACGCGCGCACACGGTCGCGCGGTCGCGGGATGCCGGCCCCGACCAGCGCGTCCCGACCGAGGCGCAGCCGACGACGACCGTGCCCGAGCGGTCGAGTGTCCTCCACACCCCGGCGACGCCGGCGGGCAGCATCCCCACCATCGCTAACGGGCCGAGGAGCGGCGGGGCGCTGCAGATCAGCGCCGCGCGCTTGTGACCGACCGGCTCGCCGCCGCGGGTCTCCAGCCCCCGCGCCGTCTGAAGGTGTCCGAACGCCCCCACGAGCCGCTGGAGGAGAGCGGTCCCGCGTGGGTCGTGCGCGTGGAGGTGGCCCGTCGTGCCCACGATCAGCGTGTCGGCCTCGGCGAGGAGCACGATCGCCTCGTCCAGAGACGCGTGGTGCCGCGTGCAGCGTCCGGTCCGGTTGCAGTCGGTACAGGTGGCGCACGTGCGGTTGAAGAGGTCGTAGAGGCGCAGGCGGGCGACGTCGGCTCCGGCGAGCTCCTGCACCGCACACGTCAGCGCATGCGTGACGGGACCCCCGCCCACCGGGGACGCGTCGATGGCGACCACTCTCATGCCACTCCCTCGCTCGTTGCCCGCGGCGCTGCCGGCGGCAGCCCGCGCCCGACCTTCTCTATGCAGTCGTCCACCCAGTCGATCGCCGTGCGCGCAGCCGACATCGCCGCGACAAGGGTCATGTCGTAGAGGGCCTCTGAACGCGCGTCAGGGGCATCTGCGAGGGAGGGACGGTCTGCCTGCGCTGCGCGCAGGGTGTCCAAACGGGCCTGGTAGCCGTCGCGCGCCCGCTCGAGCAGCGCGAGCACCTCGTGGTCGCCGAGCTGCGCCGCAAGCGAGAGCTGCACCAGTAGCGGGTCGCGTACGGGGGAGAGGTCGATCGGGCGGCGCAGCCAGGCGGTCAGCTCGGCCCGGCCCTTGGTCGTGATCGTGAAGACGCGGCGGTCGGGCTTGCCACGCTGGGCGACGATCCGCGAGCGCACGAAACCCTGGTCGGACAGCCGTCCGAGGGTGCGATAGACCTGCGCCTGATCGGCGGTCCACAGGTGCCCCACGGCCTCGTCGAAGCACCGGGTCTTGAGGTCGTAACCGGTCATCGAACCCCGGTCGAGGAACCCCAGAATGGCATGCTCGAGGGTCATGTACCGTCTTCACAGAGGATATAGGACGACACAAGTATATGACTAGACATATAAAAAACAACATGAATCTTCAGTCGAGGGTTCGAGGAGAAACCGCAGGTAGAGGGCTTGCGTCAACCTTCGACTGATTCTGGAGGGCGCGAAAAGGCACGCGGAAGCCCAAAAGAGCCACGGCACGGGAGGATCTGGCAGCGGATCGCGACGGAGCGGTAGTGATGGAGCCACGAGCGCGCCTGCAGAGGGGCCGACGAGGGCCGCATGGAGGGGTCGCGGGGAGGACCCGGGACAAAGAGAAGCGGCGGGACCCGGGGCAGGTCCCGCCGCTTTCTGGTCCCACCTGGGAGGGGCATCCCGGGGGACCTGCAGGGAGGGGAGGGGTGGAGATGAGATGGGTTTATGAGGGTGCTGCATTCGGTGCGGTGACTCTGTCAATGTCGTGCGGTCGTTGGCCGCAACCACAGAATGACGCCCGCCGGTGGTGGCGGCGTGTCCGGGGTGTGGAGATGCCGTGGAGTGACTGGCGACCGCCTCCCGTCGCGACAGGCGCTGCGGACGGGCGCACCGGTTCGGGAGCCTCATGGCGGGGCGCAACGCGCAGGGCAGAGGTCTCCCGGTGGCCGTCCGAGCGTAGAGCGGCCCTCAGAGCGCGTCTGGGGGCTCCAGAGGGCGGGGTCAGCTGCCGGGGGTCTCCGGGAGCTCGTCGGGTTCGGGGGCGATCGGCTCGCGGTGTCCGGGGCGCGTCGGTGCGCTCGTCGTGATCGCGACGCCCGCGACGATGACCACGGTGCCGGCGACCCCCCATGCGTCCAGGGTCTCGGGCTTCGGGATGAGGTGCACGAGGCCGGCCACGTAGCCGAGCGCCACCGCGACGACGGGGTTCACGTAGGCGTAGGTCATCACCTTCGAGGCGGGGACGTTGCGGATCAGCCACATGAAGGCGGTGAACGCGATCGCCGAGCCGAAGACGGCGAGGTAGAGGATGGCTCCGACCGCGGCCCCCGTGTCGGTCATCGTGAACCGTCCGTACTCACCCAGAACGGCGGCCAGGACCGCGAGCACCGCCCCGGCGATGAGCATCTCGTATCCCGTGGCGACGGTGCCGTCGGTGGTGAGCGGTCGCCTCTTGCTCACGACCGAGCCCGCGACCCACAGCCAGCTGCCGGCGACCTGGATGCCGATGCCGGCCAGTTGCCCCGGCGTTCCCGAGACTCCGCCCACCATCGGCGCCACCAACAGCAGAAGGCCCGCGAGGCCGATGACAAGGCCGACGACGCCCCGTCGCGACGGCCGATCCATCCCCGGCAGCATCGTCTCGACGAGTGCCATCCAAAGCGGCGCGGCCGCCACGACAAGGGCCGCGAGCGACGAGTTGATGAGCTGCTCCGACAGCAGGGTGGAGAACATCCCGCCGCACAGGAGGCACAGCCCGACGATCGCCGAGGTGCTGAGGTCCCGGCGGGAGATGGCCAGGCCCGTGCCGCGCGCCTTGGCGAACCCGAGCAGCAGCACTCCGGCCAGCAGCAGCCGCATCGCTCCGAACAACGCCGGCGTGTGCCAGAGCCCCGCGTTGAGCCCCACTTTGATGCCGAGGTAGGTGGAGCCCCATACGACGTATACCAGCGCGAAGTTCACGATCGTCTTCGTCCGCATGGTCAGCTGGGGCAGTCTCACGGGGCCAGGTCTCCGTTCGCATCGGCGGTGTGGGAGATAGTACCGCTCGGCACCCGCGCGCCGAGGACCGGATGGATGCGATACTGCTGTGCATGCCGACCTACGAGTACCCGCGCCCCGCCGTCACCGTGGACACCGCCGTGTTCCGGGGGCCTTCGCACGCCCGCGAGCTGCTGCTGGTGCGTCGCGGCGCCAGTCCCTATGCCGGGATGTGGGCGCTGCCGGGCGGGTTCCTCGAGCCGGATGAGCCGCTCGAGCACTGCGCGCGCCGCGAGCTCGCGGAGGAGACGGGGCTTGCGCCCGCGGGCCGGTTCGCTCATGTCGGGGCCTACGGCGACCCCGGGCGCGATCCGCGCGGATGGACGGTCACCGTCCTCTTCGCCGTGTCGCTCGGCGCGGGTGAGCCGGACGGCGTTGCGGGTGGCGATGACGCCGCGGAAGCGGTGTGGCACCCGGTCGCGGAGCTTCCTCCGCTGGCCTTCGACCATGAGCGCCTTGCACGCGACGCCGAGGCCTGGGTCGCCTCGCGCTAGGGGAGCGGCCCCGTTCGCGCCGCTCCGCCCGCCGCTCCCCCTATAATCCCTTTTGATGCGCGCATCGGCGCGCACGGGTTGCCGCCTTCCAGCGGCACGAAGGGAACACGAGTGCCGGACATCCTGCGCAGGCTCGGCCGCGAAGTGCTCGTCGTCGATGGGGCGATGGGGACCATGCTGCAGCGCGCGGGGATGCCCTCGGGGCAGTGTCCCGAGGAGCTCAACGTCACCAACCCCGAGATGGTGCTCGACGTCCATCGCGCCTACGTCACCGTGGGCACCGAGTGCATCACCACGAACACCTTCGGCGGGTCGCGTCCCAAACTCGCCGAGTACGGTCTTGAGGACAGGGTCGAGGAGCTCAACCGTGCGGCGGTCCGCCTCGCCCGCGAATCGGGCGCGCAGCACATCCTGGCCGACGTGGGCCCGACCGGGCTCGTCATGCAGCCGCTCGGCACCGCGACGTTCGACGAGGTGTTCGCGGTGTTCGTCGAGCAGATCACGGCGCTCGCCGCCGAGGACCCCGACGCGATCGCCTTCGAGACCTTCACCGACCTGGCCGAGATCCGGTGCGGGCTGCTCGCCGCGCGGTCGGTCACCGACCTTCCCCTGATCGCGTCGATGACCTTCGGCCGCACGGGCCGCACCGAGCTGTCGGCCAGCGACCCGGAGACGGTGGCCGTCGTCCTCGAGGCGTGTGGCGCCTCGGTCGTCGGCATGAACTGCGGGCTCGGACCCGAGCAGATGCTCCCGCTGGTGGAGCGGATGGCCGCGGTGACGACGCTCCCGCTCGTGGTGCAGCCCAACGCCGGTCTGCCGACGCTGGTGGACGGCCGCACGCACTTCCCGGGCACGCCCGAGGAGATGGGTCGGCATGCGGCGAGGTTCGCCGCTCTGGGCGCCGGGCTCGTCGGGTCGTGCTGCGGGTCATCGCCCTCGTTCACGGGTGCGATCCTCGACGAGGCCAAGGGCGTGGGGCTACCCACGACGCGAGTCCGCCCCGACGGCGTCGCCCTGGCGAGTGCCCGCCGCACCGTCAGGCTCGGCGCCGGACGGCCGCTCGCCATCATCGGCGAGCGCATCAACCCGACCGGCAAGAAGGCGCTCGCCGACTCCCTGCGCGCCGGGTCCATGGAGCTGGTGCGCTCTCTGGCCCAGCAGCAGGAGCAGGCCGGAGCCGCGCTGCTCGACGTGAACGTCGGCGCTGCCGGCGTGGACGCGCTCGCGGTGCTGCGGCAGGCGGTGATCGCGCTCGCGGGGCTGACCGATCTCCCGCTCGTGATCGACACCACCGACCCGGTCGCTCTCGAGGCCGCTCTGCGCGCCTACCCCGGGCGCGCCCTCATCAACTCGGTCAACGGCGGGTCGGCTTCGATGGCGTCCGTGCTGCCGCTGGCGGCCCGCTACGGCGCCGCGGTCGTGGTGCTCGCGCTCGACGACGAGGCAGGCATCCCCGCGACGGCAGACGGCCGCGTGGAGATCGTGGAGCGCGTCCGCGCCGCGGCGCACGCGCACGGCCTGAGCGACGCCGACCTCGTCGTCGACTGCCTCGTCATGACCGCGGCGACCGATCCTCGCGCCGCCTCCGTGACACTCGACGCGCTGCGTGCCGTGAGGGCGTCAGGTCTCGCCACCGTGCTCGGTGTGAGCAACGTCAGCCACGGCCTGCCGGGCCGGCCGGAACTCAACGCCACGATGCTCGCGCTCGCGCAGAGCGCCGGACTCGACGCGGCGATCTACGACCCGGGCGCCGCCCGCCCCGAGCCGAGCGTCGAGGCCGAGGACGTGCTGATGGGGTGCGACCCGCGGGCAGCGCGCTGGATCGCGCACACCGGCGCGGCCGTCGCCGCCCCGGCGGCTGGACCCGATGCCGCTCCGGACGCGAACGCCGCACTCGCGGCCACGGTCGAGCGCGGCGACGCGGACGGCGCGCCGCGACTCGTCGACGAGCTGCTCGCGACGGGGGTCGATCCCCGTGACGTGATCGCCGCGGTCCTGACCCCTGCGATCCGGCGTCTGGGGGAGGCCTACAGCCGCGGTGAGGTGTTCCTGCCGCAGATGATGGTCGCGGCCGACGCGATGAAGGCGGCCGTGACCCGCGTGAAATCGCATCTGCCCGAGGGCGAGGACGGCTCCGCGGGCCGCGTGGTGTTCGCCACGGTCAAGGGCGACGTCCATTCGATCGGCAAGGACATCTGCGTCTCGCTGCTGGAGTCGCAGGGCTTCGTCGTCGACGATCTGGGTGTGGACGTGGAGTCCGACCGCGTGGAGAGCGCCGCCGAGGGGGCCGACGCCGTGTGCCTGTCGGCGCTGATGACCACGACCCTGCCCGCGATGCGGCGCACGGTGGTCGCGCTCAAGGCGGAGGATCCCGAACGTCCCGTGCTCGTGGGCGGAGCGGTCGTCACCCAGGCGTGGGCGACGGAGATCGGCGCTGACGGATACGCCGCCGATGCGCCCGGCTGCGTCGAGTCCGTGCGG
>PKWR01000051.1 GCA_003133285.1 Coriobacteriia bacterium | reverse complement strand
GTGGTCATGATCATCGCCGCGTTCGGCCTCGCGACGACCGGGTTGGGCGTGATGATCTCGACGCTGGTGCGCACCCGCGGGCAGGTCTCGGCGATGACCGCGGTGCTCGCGACCGCGCTCTCGATGCTGGGCGGCTCGTACTGGCCGCTGGACATCGTGAGTCCGGCGATGCGGACGATCGCGCTGATGACCCCCACCGGTTGGGCGATGACAGGCCTCACCGACGTGGTCGTCCGCTTCCAGGGCACCTCGCACGCGGTGCTGCCGTCCGCGGTCCTGCTCGGCATGGCGGCCCTGTTCCTGGCCGTCGGGGTCGCCCGACTGAGGCTGGAGTAGTCGTGGCGCCGACCGTTGAGGATCTGCTCGCACGGCTGCGCGAGTGCGCGGTTCCGGCGAACGTGGACGGCATGGCCCGCTACGGCATCTCGCCCGTCGGCACGCTCGGGGTGTCGATGCCGGTGCTGCGCGGGATCGCGCGCGAGTTGAGACCGGTCGCGAAGGCGGACCCCGACGCTGTCCACGCGCTCGTCGCCGCCCTGTGGGCGAGCGGGGTGCACGAGGCGCGGATCCTGGCGGGCCTGGTCGAGGTGCCGGCGCTCGTGACGCCGGAGCAAGCCGACGCGTGGGTCGCGGAGATCGATTCCTGGGACGTGTGCGACGCGCTCAGCGCCCTGTGGGCGTCCACGCCGTTCGCCGTTCAGAAGGTGCGCGACTGGGCGGGCCGCGACGAGGAGTTCGTGAAGCGCTCCGCGTTCGCGGTGATGTGCGCGCTCACCGTCCACGACAAGAAGATGCCGGACGNNGAATTGGGCGCTTCGCCAGATCGGGAAGCGCGATGCCGTCCTCAACGCGGCCGCGGTTGAAGTCGCGACGCGCTTGCGCGACAGTGAGTCGAGGGCCGCCCGCTGGGTCGCCTCCGATGCACTGCGGGAGCTGCGGAGCGACCCGGTCCGCGCGCGGATCGCGCGGTCCCGCTCGTAGGGGAGCGGCGTGCCCGGCTCTTGCGCTCGAGACCGTCAGGACCCCCGACCGGCGAAAGGCCTTTGCGCACCATGACCCCGAAGACCGATACCAGAGCCGTCGTCGCCGCCATGGCCACGGTGGTCGTGTGGTCGAGCGCGTTCGCCGGCATCTCCGTCGTGCTCGGGCAGGGCGTTCTCGCGGCGGGTCAGGTGGCGCTGCTGCGCTTCCTCGTGGCCTCGGCCACCATGGGCGTCGCCGCCATCGTGACCCGGATGCGGATGCCGAAGCGGGAGGACCTCGGGCGCATCGCGCTCGCGGCGCTGTTCGGGATCACCTTCTACCACCTCGGGTTCACCTTCGGAGAGACAAGGGTGTCGGCGGGAGCGGCGTCGCTGATCATCGCGTCCGGACCGATCTGGACGGCACTCATGGCGATCGCCTTCCTGGGCGAGCGCCTCAACAAGTGGGGCTGGGCCGGCGTCGCGCTCGCATTCAGCGGCGTGGCGGCCATCTCCTTCGGCGAGGGGGGAGGCTTCCACCTCGAGCCGATGGCGCTGTTGATCCTCGGCGCCTCGATCTCCACGGCCATCTACTTCGTTCTCAGCAAGAAGCCGCTGCGGACCTACAGCTCGCTCGAGTTCACGAGTTACACGATCTGGTTCGGCACCGTGCCGATGCTGGTGTTCCTGCCCGGCCTGCTGCGCAACCTCCCCGCAGCCGCGCCGTCGTCGATCTGGATCGTCGTCTACCTGGGCGTGTTCCCCGGAGCGTTGGCCTACTTCCTGTGGGGCTACGCGCTCGCGCGCATGCCCGCCTCGACGACCGCCAGCTTCCTGTACGCGAGCCCCGTCCTCGCCACGTTCGTCGCATGGGTGTGGCAGCACACCATCCCCGGCGCGGTGACGCTGGCCGGGGGCGCGCTCGCCTTGGCGGGCGTCATCCTCGTCCAGACCAAGGGCCGTCCGAAGGCGCCGGTGACCGTGGTGGGCGTCGCGCGGACGCCCGAGCAGCGAGCGGCGGTAGGCGAGTTGGCCGAGGAGACGATGGCGAACATGTCCGCACACCTCGGGATCGAGCCGTCGCACTTCGCCGAGGAGCTCGAGCGCTTCGACGAGTGGTACGGGGGAGAGCGGGGCCGCGAGCTGCTGGCGACCGTGGACGGCGAGCCCGCCGCCGCCGCCGTGTTCCGCGCCTGGGGCGACGGCGATGCCGAGATGCGCCGTCTCTACGTCCGCCCGCCCTACCGCCGCCGGGGGCTCGCCCGTGCGCTCGTGCGCGCGGCGGTGGCCGAGGCACGGGTCTTGGGCTACCGGCGTGTCGTGCTGATCACCTCGGACGAGTTCGAGGGCGCCACGGACCTGTACACGACCGAGGGCTTCGAGCCCATCGAACCCTACCGGCCGGCGAACGCCCGGGCCGCGCTCGCGTTCGCGCGGGTGCTGTGACGCGGACGGGTACCGTAAAGGAAGTGGTGTACCATTCCGGCGAACATGGCTCTATCGAGGAGGTTCGTCGTATGAGAAGGATCCCGGCCGCCGCGCTCGCGGCCTCGCTGGTCGTTGTCGTGCTGGCTGTAGCGGGCTGCTCGTCGTGGTTCGAGAACCCCAACAAGCCCGCGAACGACGCGATCTCCGTCGCGAACACGCACCTGAAGAACGCCGCCACCGCCGGGTCAGAGGCGGCGTCGGACTCGGTCAGTCTGGGCAGCATCCCGTTCACCAAGGAGGGGGCGGCCAGCGCCCTCGCGCTCTCGGCCCGGATTCAGGCGTCTTTGGCCACTCAGGCGGCCGAGCTCACCGCTGCGAGGGCCGCGATGGACTCGATCGCGGCCATGAAGGTCTCGGCCGATCTCAAGACGTATGCCAGCCTCGAGTCGACCGCCATCGCGACGCGCGCGAAGGAAGTCGACCTGCAGGCGCAGCTCTACGCCGAGAAGGACAAGCTCTACACGGCATTGCAGCAGGGGACCACGGCGTCGGTGGACACGCAGAAGATCATCGACGGCATCGATTCGCTGCAGCGCGACGTCACCGCGGTCAACGAGCTCGCCGTTCAGGCGGCCCAGACCGCGTCGGATTTCTTCGCGACGAAGAAGCTCGGGGGATAGGCGTCCAACACTCCGGTCCGCGCGTCAGCGGAGCGTGAAGCCCCGTTCGCCCGTCGGGGCCTCGGTGAACGTGACGATCCCGTCCACGACCGCGCGCTCGGGCCCGTGCGAGACATAGGCGAGGGCGGCCGCCACAGCGTGAGGGCTTCCTTCGAACACGGCCTCGACGCTGCCGCCGGGGAGGTTGCGGACCCACCCGTCCACTCCGAGCAGCCGCGCTTCGTCCGCCGTCGACTGGCGGAACCACACGCCCTGCACGCGCCCGCTCACGAGCGCGCGGGTCCTGACCCGATCCTGGTCCATGCCTCACCTCCCGGAAGTAGAATCTGCTCTGGCGCCTCGTGGCGCAACTCATGTGAAGGGGACCTCGATGACCATACACCCCGCCTTCGACGCCGACCGCTGGTTGTCCGCGGTGTCCGACCGTCGCTCCCGCCGGGCCTACGACGGCCGACCGGTCGCGGGCTCCGACCTCGATGCGATCGCAGCGACGGCGGGCGAGTTCCGGCCCTTCGACGACGCGCGCGTCGTGCTCGTGCGCGATGTGCCCGCGGCCTTCTTCACCGGTCTCATCGGCTCGTACGGGAAGGTGACCGGCGCGCCGTCGGCGCTCGTGTTCATCGCTGACGGCTCGTCGGCGACGAACGCCGAACACTGCGGTTACACCGGCGAGGGCGTGGTGCTCGAGGCGAACGCGCTCGGCCTGGAGACCTGCTGGATATCGGGCTCGTTCTCCCGGTCGACTGTCACGGCTGCGATGTCACTGGAGCCCGGGGAGGTCGTGCGAGCGATCTCGCCGGTCGGACACGCCGTGGTCCGCCCGACGGTGACCGAGAACCTGCTCTACGGCGCGGGCAGACCGAAGCATCGCCGCGAACTCGACGAGATCGCACCCGGAAGCGCGGAGTGGCCCGCGTGGGCGGTCGCCGGCGTCGCTGCGGCCCGCGTCGCCCCTTCGGCGATGAACCGCCAGCCATGGCGCTTTCGCACGGAGGACGGCGCGGTCGTCATCGCGGCGTCGGGCCCGTCGATCCCGCTCGCTTCGGTGCGTCTCGACTGCGGCATCGCGATGCTGCACTTCGAGCTCGGGGCGCGCTCGGAAGGATGCGACGGAGCGTGGGAGTCGCTCACCGGACGCGACGTCGCGCGATGGGTGCCGCTGGACTAGCACGCGGTGGCGCTTGCGGGCGCGGACCGGTGCTAGCATGGAAAGGCGCCGCGGCGATGCGCCGCGCGTCCCTGTCCGGACGCGAGAGGAGTACCGGCACTGTGAGCGACGAGCAACTCCCCGACGCGGTGGAGCCGATGCCGACAAGGTCGAAGATCATCGCCGGACTGGTGGGATGCGTCGTCCTGCTGGCGGCGGCGTACATGATGCTTCGCGTCTCGAGCCCGGCCATCCGGCCCGATCAGGTCGCCCCGGCGGGGCACTACTCACTGCCGTGCGGCGTGTGCCATACGCTCTCGCCCTCCGCGCCGGCGATCAAGGTGGTCTCGTGAGCCGCCCCGAGGACGCGCTCGGCACACCGGAGCGTAGGGGCGATGTGGCGCGCG
>PKWR01000093.1 GCA_003133285.1 Coriobacteriia bacterium | reverse complement strand
CGCGGGGGGAGGGCGGCTTTGGAAGCACCGGCGCCTAGGCCCCGCCTGCGGGTCGCGGCGGTACTGCCTCTCGAGGGCGGCATCGTGCTCGTCCGCCACGTCAAGTACGACACGGCCTACCACCTCCTGCCCGGCGGCGGCGTCGAGGCGGGGGAGAGCATCGACAAGGCGCTCCACCGTGAGGTCCTCGAAGAGACGGGCCTGCTGTGTGACATCGTCGCGCCGCTCTTCATCTCCGACTCCATCGATCCCGACGGCGGCCGCCACATGGTGCAGCTGACGTTCCTCGCACGCATCGTGGGCGGCGACCTCACGACCCGGCCCGATGACCCGGCGGTGGTCAGCGTCGAGGTCGTCGAACCGGAGGACCTCTCCACGCTCGACCTGCGTCCCCCGATGGCAGAGGCGCTCTACGACGCTTCGCTGGACTCCTTCGATGTCGCCGCGCGCTATCTGGGCGCGCTGTGGACGCTCGACGACGGTTCCACAAACGCCGGACTCCCGACAGTGACCGACTGAGGGGCACGGGGTTTAGGTTTACATAATAGCTTGCTGGGTATGCGCCGGTCGGTCCGGCGGGAGGGAGGCTTCACCACAGGGGCAGGGCGCGGTCTCCGACGGAGGCCGCGCGGCACGCAGGAACTGGGATGAGGAAGGCTGGTCATATGGATAGGTTCTTCAAGTTCGAGGAGCGCGGCACGAACCTCCGCACCGAGGTGCTTGCCGGCGTCGTCACGTTCATGACGATGGCGTACATCATCTTCGTGAACCCGGGGCTGCTCTCGGCGGCGTTCGGCGCCACCCCCGAAGCGGGCGCTGCGTGGATCCCCGCGATCGCCACCGCCACGACCCTCGGCGCGGCGCTCATGTGCATCTGCATGGGCCTGTTCGCCAACCGGCCGTTCGCGCTGGCCTCGGGCATGGGCCTGAACGCCGTCGTGGCCTTCAGCATCATCATCGGACTCAAGGTCCCGTGGCAGGTCGGCATGTCCGTCATCTTCGTCGAGGGCATCGTCATCCTGCTCCTGGTCCTCACGGGCCTGCGGGAGGCCGTCATGAACGCCATCCCGCTCAACCTGAAGCGGGCCATCGGCGTCGGCATCGGCCTGTTTATCACGTTCATCGGCCTGGTCGACGGCAAGATCGTCGTGGGCAACCCCGCGACGCTCGTGGCGCTCGGCGACTTCACCAAGCCCGAGGTCTGGGTCACCCTGGTCGGGCTCATCGCGATCATGGCGTTCATGGCCTTCAAGATCAAAGGCGACATCCTGTGGGGCATCCTCGTGGCCACGGCCGCCGCGCTGCTGCTGGGCGTCACCAAGCTCCCGACCGGCATCGTGGCCGCGCTGGACTTCCGCACCTTCGCCGCTCCGTTCCAGACGGTGACGATGGCCAACGGCACCAGCGGCATGGCGGTGCTGCAGCTGTTCACCGGAGCGCTCGCTCCGACGCTGCTGCTCTTCGTGTTCGCCACCATGCTGTCGGACTTCTTCGACACCATGGGCACCGTCATCTCGATCGGCGAGCAGGCGGGCTTCGTGGATGAGCACGGCACGATCCCGGGCATCCGCAGCATCCTGACCGTCGACTCGATCGCGGCGGCCGTCGGCGGCTTCTTCGGCGCCAGCTCCATCACGACCTACATCGAGTCGGCATCCGGCGTCGCCGAGGGTGGCCGCACCGGCCTGACCTCGATCGTCACCGGCCTGCTGTTCCTGATCGCGGCGTTCTTCTCACCGATCATCGCCATGGTCGGCGGCGCCACGCCCATCACCGCGGGCGCGCTGATCATCGTCGGCTTCCTGATGATGGGCACCGTCCGCGAGATCCCGTGGACCGACTTCGAGAACGCGTTCCCCGCGTTCCTGACCATCGTCGGCATCCCGCTGACCTACAACATCAGCTACGGCATCGGCCTCGGCTTCATCAGCTACTGCCTGATCAAGGTCTTCCACGGCAAGGTCAAGGAGATCCACTGGCTGATGTGGGTCGTCAGCGCGCTGTTCGTGCTCACGTTCGTCATGCCGCTCATCCAGAAGATGCTCGGCTAGACAGATCATGCGGCGGCCCCGGGCGATGAGCCCGGGGCCGCTTCTCAAGACAACGAAAGGGAGGTGGGAGAGTAACGTGGCATTCGACCGGGTAATCCAGACTGACGAGACGCTGCCGATCCTGCAGGCGATCCCGCTGTCGCTGCAGCATCTGATGGCCATGTTCGGCGCGACGGTCCTGGTACCGATCCTGACCGGACTCGACCCCGGCGTCGGCCTCATGACCTCGGGCATCGGCACGATCCTGTACCTGATCTGCACCCGCAACAAGATCCCGAGCTACCTGGGCTCCAGCTTCGCCTTCATCGGCCCGCTGATCGCAGTGGGCGGCGGCGCAGCCGCCATCGCAGGAGGCAAGGGCCATCTGCCCGAGGCACTCGGCGGTCTCGTCGCGGCCGGCGTCGTGTACATGATCGTGGCGGGATTCGTGAAGGTGTTCGGCACGGGCTGGCTCAGCAAGCTCCTGCCGCCGGCGCTCGTCGGCGCCGTCGTCATCGTCATCGGCCTCGGCCTGTCGGCCACCGCCGTGAAGATGGCCATGTTCCCGTTCGCCGACCCGACCAAGGGTGTCAACCTCATCGGTCTCGGCGTGGCCTTCATCACGCTCGCCTCGGCGGTCGTGTTCTCCTCGTACTTCAAGGGCTTCCTCAAGACGATCCCGATCCTCATGGGGATCATCATCGGTTACGTGGTGTCGATCCCGCTCGGGCTCGTGAGCTTCGACGGGATCGCCAAGGCGGCGTGGATCGGCCTGCCGAACGTCACGTTCCCCAGGTTCGACATCACGGCGATCGCGATCATCGCGCCGGTGGCGATCGTCGTCATCGTCGAGCACATCGGCCATCTGCTCGTGATCAACGAGATCACCGGCAAGGACTTCACCCCGATGCTGCCGGAGTCGCTGTTCGGTGACGGCATCGCCACCGCGATCTCAGGCGCCCTGGGCGGCACGCCGTCCACCACGTACGCCGAGAACATCGGCGTCATGGCGGTCACGAAGGTCTACGCGACCCAGCTGTTCTGGTACGCGGGTGCGTTCGCCTTCATCATCGGCGGCTTCATCCCGAAGTTCGGCGCGGCGATCTCATCGATCCCGACGCCGGTCATGGGCGGCATCTCGCTGCTGCTGTTCGGCCTCATCGCCTCCAGCGGCCTGCGCCTGCTCGTCAAGAGCGGCATCGACTACAGCCACAGCCGCAACCTGATCATGTCCAGCGTCGTGCTCGTCATCGGCATCGGCATGGAGACCGGCGGATTCTCGATCCCGCTCGGCAAGTACTCCATCCCGGGCATGGCCTTGGCGACCTTCATCGGCATCCTCCTGAACCTCATCCTGCCGAAGGAGCCGCGGGGCCTGGCTGTGGATTCCCCTGACTTCACCGCCAATCTCCAGGCAGAGGCGGGCGAGTAGGCAGACCCCCATACGGCGAAGCCGCACCTGTGGCCGACGCAGGGGCGCTTTGACACCAAGGATCGGCCCCGGACTGCGGCTCAACCGCGGCCCGGGGCCGATCAGGTTCTCAGGGGTCTTNNACGGCACTGAAGAGCAACGAACACTGGAACGCAGTGCGAGCGCGAGGGAGCCCCCTCCACGCTCGCGCTCGCATACAGTCTACGCCTGATAATACATCTTATGTAAAGCTAACTTCGCAAGGCTCGCTTCCCCGCGACGAGCGGTCTGCCATCGGGGGTCGTACGCCGTCGATCGGGAGCCGGCCTACACCTCAGCCGGGAAGTAACGTTCCTCGAACTCCGAGCGCGTGAGCTCGGCCAGGTCATCGCAGGCGGCCGCCAGCGCCTCGTAGGCGTCCTCGGACGTCTCGAACGCCCCCAGCGGCGTCACGTCCTCTTCATCGATCAGCGCGACCGCCTCGACGCGGAAGAGCTCGGCCTCCGCGGGGGTCTGCGTCTCAGGGCGCCGGTACAGGATGTCCTCACGCCACTCGAAGTCGGGCCCGTCGACCGTGTCGAGATGTGTCAGGCGCAACCGATAGTAGTCGCCCGCCGCGCCGATGCCTGTCCCCATGTCGTGAACTCCCCGTCCCGGCTACTTCTTGCGGATCTCCACCGTGCTCCCGGAGTTCTCGATCCAGCCGATGTGCCCGCTCGGGTCCTTCACCCGGAGCCAGGTATCCGTCCGGTTGAGCACCTGGAGCTTGGTCCCCTTCTTCAGGGTCGTCAGGACCACGGAGAGACCGCTGTTGGCGGTGCGCAGCTTGACGCCGTCCACGCGCGTCACCGCGATCGTGGAGGTCGGCACGGACGTGGCGCTCGCCACAGCGGACGGCGTTGCGATCACCGAAGCACCCGTGGGTGTGTTCGACGCGGCGTTGCGCAGCTCGATCTGGAAGCCCGTCCAGAGCACGAGCCCGGTCGCCACGATCGCCGTCAGGGCCACCCACGGCGCGACCAGCCGCAGCGCGCGCACGCCCGGGCCCATGGTACCCGTCGTGCCTGTCGTGCTGTATCCGCCGCCCATCGCGCCAACGCCCCTTCGCCGCGCCAGGCCCACTGCGCGGCTCTACTCGATGGAACGGTTGTCGATGACGTGCCGCGCCTTGCCGGCAGTCCGCTCGACCGTCCCCGGCTCGACGAGCGTGACCTTCACGCTCAACCCGAGCACTTCGTTCAGTCTATCCGATACATTCCCCGTGAACGCCACCATGTCCGCCATCACGTCGGAGAAGATCTCTTCGGCGACCTCGATGCGGACCTCCATGCGGTCCATCCCGTGTTCCCGGTCGACCACGATCTGGTAGTGCGGCGCGAGCCCCTCGATCTTGAGCAGCACGTCCTCGACCTGGCTCGGGTACACGTTGACTCCGCGCACGATCAGCATGTCGTCGGTGCGGTGTCGGACCTTGCGCATGCGCGCGCTCGCGCGGCCGCACTCACACGGCCCGCGGTCCAGCGCCGTCAGGTCGTGGGTGCGGTACCGCAGGACCGGGAAGGCCTCCTTCGTGAGAAAGGTGAGCACGAGTTCGCCCTCCTCCCCCCTCCCCGAGCGTCTCGCCCGTCATCGGATCGACGACTTCTGCCAAAAAATGGTCCTCGTTGATGTGGAGTCCGCAGCGGCGCTCGCACTCCCCCGACACGCCCGGGCCGATGATCTCGGTGAGGCCGTAGTTGTCGGTCGCGACGATGTGGAGCCGGTGCTCGATCTCCGCGCGCATCCGCTCTCCACACGGCTCACCGCCGAACAGTCCCGGGCGCAGCGGCAGCCGCGAGAAGTCGACGCCGCCTCTCTCCCCTACCTCGGCGAGGTAGGGCGCGTAGCTCGGCGTGCCCACGATGGCCGTGGTCCCGAAGTCGCGCATCATCATCAGATGACGCTCCGTGTTGCCCGCGCCGGCGGGGATCACGGTCGCCCCGATCCGCCCGATGCCGTAGTGCATCCCCCACCCACCGGTGAACATGCCGTACAGGAACGCCATCTGCACACGGTCCTTGGCGGTGACACCCGCCGCGGTAGCGATGCGCGCCGTGCATTCGGTCCACGTGGCCAGGTCGCCCCTGGTGTAGCCGACCACGATGGGCTTCCCGGTCGTGCCCGAGCTCGAGTGCAGGCGCACGACGTGCTCGATCGGCACGGCGAACATCCCGAACGGGTAGGTGTCGCGCAGGGCGGTCTTGTCGGTGAACGGCAGCCGCGACAGGTCGTCGAGGGTGCGGACGTCGCCGGGTGCCAGTCTCCGCCCGTCGAGCAGTTCCCGGTAGTACGCGACACGCTCGTACGCCCACGCGACGGTGCTCTTCAGCCTCCGCAGCTGCAACTCCTCGAGCGCGGCGCGCCCATGGTCTCGTACTCGGGATTCCAGATCACGGCGATCGGTCCCACCTTTCGATCGCCGCGCGTCCGCGGCCCCTAGCCTGCGGCGATCTCCTCCTGCGTGACGATCCGAACGGGACGGTCCTTCAGCAGGGCCAGCGCCCGTTCGAGGTGAGCGACGTCGAGCACGACATAGGTGCCGATGAGCGAGTAGACGTACTCGATGTTGACGCCCGCCTCGGAGACGATCTTCAGCACCGAGGCGAGGCCGCCGGGCTGGTCGGGAAGGTCGACGCAGATGACGCCGCTTTCCTTCACGGTGAACCCCGCGTTCTTGAGCGTCTCGTGCGCCTCGGCCGGCTTGTCGACGATCAGCCGCAGGATCCCGTAGTCAGCGGTGTCTGAGACGGAGAAACCGCGGATGTTGATGCCGGCCTCGCCGAGCGCTTTGGAGACCTCGGACACGCGGCCCGACTCGTTCGCGATGAACACCGACAGCTGGATGACCTCACTCAACCGAGTCACACTTCCCTTCCTGACAGGCTGCGCGTCCGAGCTCGAACGCCGCCAGGTTTCCCTCAACGGTCTTGGGCGGTACGCGCGCCGTGATCACGTCACGCCACGCGGAGGCCTCGAATGGCAGGCCCATCGACAGGGCCCCGAGCAGGACGACGTTGGCGGACCGCGGGGACCCGGCCTCGCAGGCGATCTCGTCCGCGTCGATGAGCACCGCGCCCTCGAAGGCCAGCGCCGCCTCGACGCCCGTGGGAGTGCCCATCTCGCCGATCAAGACCGGCAGCGGCGCGATCACCCGGTTGTTCACGACGAGACGACCGTCCGGCTTCACGTAGTGGAGCCAGCGCGCCGCCTCGAGGAGCTCGAAGGCCACGAGGTGATCGGCACATCCCGGGTCGGTCGTCGGCGAGTACACGTGGTCGCCGAAGCGGACGACGGTGTCGACGCTGCCGCCCCGCTGCGACATACCGTGCACCTCGGAAAGCTTGACGTCGAACCCCGCGGCGGCGGCCACCTTGGCCAGCACATCGGACGCCAGTATCGTGCCCTGACCGCCCACTCCCACGAGCATGACGGTGGTGATGCTCACAGGCCGCTCCCGACGTCGCACGAGCGCCCGGTCCGAACGATCGCGCCGTACGTGCACACCTGCACGCACTGGCGGCAGCCGACGCACGACTCGGGGTCGATGAAGGCCCGACTCGTGGCATCCCGGCTGATCGCGGGGCAGCCCAGACGGACGCACATCCCGCACGCCGTGCACGCGGACTCGTCGACCGCGAAGGGGTCCGGCCGGTCGCGGTTCAGAAGCGCACAGGGGGCCTTGGCGATCACGACGGAGACGCCGTCGTGCGCGACAGCGCTGCGCAGCGCCTTCTCCGTGGGCCTGAACAGGTTCGGATCGACCGTGTGCACGTCCTCGACGCCCAACGCGCGGACCAGGGCCTCGATGTCGATCTCCGGGGCCGGGGTCTTAGCGAGCGTGCGCCCGGTGAACGGGTTGTCCTGATGCCCGGTCATGGCCGTGATGCGGTTGTCGAGCACGACCACCGTCTCGGCGCCGCCGTTGTAGACCGCACCCAGGAGCCCGGTGAGTCCCGAGTGCGCGAAGGTGGAGTCACCGATCACGGCCACCACGGGGCGACCCTCAGGGCTCTCCCCCGCCAGGGCGAAGCCGTGCGCCATGCCGATCGAAGCCCCCATGCAGACACAGCTGTCCATGGCTCCCAGCGGCGGCAGCGCGGCGAGCGTGTAGCACCCGATGTCGCCCGTGACGACGGCGTCCATCTCGCGCAGGGCGCGGAACACACCGCGGTGCGGACAGCCGGGACACAGCATCGGCGGGCGCGCAGGCAGGCCGGTCATCGGCTCGCGCGTCTCGGGCGCCGAAGCGCCGAACGCCGCGGCGACGGCCCCCGCGCTCAGCTCCCCCATGCGCGATAGGCCGGAGTCGTCGACCTCGATGCCCGTCGCCCGGATCGACTCGAGGAGGTACGGGTCGAGCTCCTCGACGACCACGAGGCGCTGCACGCGTGACGCGAAGTCGCGGATGCGCTGCTCCGGCAGAGGGAACACCATGCCGATCTTGAGCGTGGAGGCGTCGGGCAGGGCCTCCCGGACGTACTGGTACGGGATCCCGGACGTGATGATACCGAGGGAGGTATCGCGCAGCTCCTCGCGCGTGAACTCGCACGTCTCGCTGAGCTCGGCGGCCGCGGCGAGCCGGCGCTCGAGGTCGACGCGGCGCACCTTCGCGGCGCCCGGCATCATGACCCACTTCGGGCGCGCGGTGCGGTACCGCTCCCGCGACGCCTCGAAGCGCTCCCCGACCTCGACCAGGCCCTTGCCGTGCGAGAGCCGCGTGGTGGAGCGCAGGAGGACGGGCATGTCGAGCTCTTCGGACAGACCGAACGCGTGGCGGGCCATGGCCAGCGCTTCAGCGCTGTCGCCGGGCTCGAGGATGGGAATCTTGCCGAACGGCCCCCAGCGGCGGCTGTCCTGCTCGTTCTGGGAGGAGTGCATGCCCGGGTCGTCGCCGACAACGATGACGAGCCCACCACCCACACCGGTGTATGCGGTGGTCATGAGGGGGTCGGACGCGACGTTCAGGCCGACATGCTTCATCGTCGCGAGGGCCCGGGCTCCCGCGAGGCTCGCCCCGATCGCCACTTCGAGGGCGACCTTCTCGTTGGGCGCCCACTCGCATCGCACGGAGGACTTGCGGACGAGGTTCTCGAGGATCTCGGTCGACGGGGTACCGGGATAGGCGGACGCCACGACCACGCCGGCCTCCCACGCGCCCTGCGCGATCGCTTCGTTGCCGGAGAGCAGCGTGGGCACGGGCACCGGGTCCTTCCGGATCGACTACCTCGAATGGCGAGCCTGGATCCAATGAGGGCGATTCTACCATAGGACCGGTGTGCCGAAACCGCGCGGAGCGAGCCGTGCGACGCTACGGGCGGACGGCTCCGACGTAGTCGCGGCGGCTGCTGATACGACTCGACAACGACGCGTACCTGACATAGCCGCCGGCCCCGGGCGCCTCGATGAAGACTCCCCCGCCGACGTACATGCCGACGTGGTGGATCTTCGAAGGATCGCCTCCGTATCCGAAGAACACGAGGTCNNCGGCTGGTGCGCGGGATCGAGATCCCGACCTGGCGATAGGCGTACTGGCACAGCCCCGAGCAGTCGAACCCGGCGGGCGTGGTGCCGCCCCACAGGTACGGGACTCCGAGATAGCGCTTTGCGGCCGCTGCCGCCTCCGCATGCGAGGCGCCGAGCGAGCCCGCGTCGCTGGACCGGGTCGAAGGGTGCGTGGCGGCCGCGGCTGCGCGCGCCGCAAGCTCTGCGGCGATCCTGGCCTGACGGTCCTCTTCCTGCTTGATGAGCTTCTTGATCTCCGCCGTGAGCGACTTCACGTAGGCGGCCTGCTTGGTGATGGCTGCGGCCACCAGGTCGGCCTTGGCCTGCGCCTGCTCCCTGAGGGCGACCTCTTCGCCCTCGCGGTTCTGGAGCGCCGCCTTGGTCTGCGCGACGTTGTTGCGGTCCGCCTCCACCTGGGCGACCAGGTCGGCGTCCGAGCTCGTGATGAGGTTCAACAGGTCGAGCCGGGTCACGAAGTCGTCGAAGGACGACGTCCCCAGGAGCACTTCGAGCATGTCGACCGACCCGCTGCGGTAGATGGCGTCGGCCCGGTTCGCGAGCCTGACCTCCGACTCCTCGAAGGCGGCCTGCGCCTCGGCCAGGCGCTGCTCCGTGACGACGATCTGGTCACGGGTGTCCTGGAGCGCGGTGGTGACGTCCTGAAGGTCGGTCTGCTTGAGCTCGAGGTCGGCGTTGAGGTCCTGGAGCTTGTTGTCCGCCGCCTTGGCCTCGGCCTGCCTGGCCCTGATCTTGGCGTTCGTGGGAGCGGCGAGCGCCGCCACGGGCGCGACCGCCAAGCACACGGCGAGTGCGCCTGCTATCCAAGCTGCGGCCGGAAGGCCGACGAAGCGTCGCACCTGCTCCAACCCCCGTTGTGAGACGGACGAACGGCTGCGTGAAGGGTCTTGCGGGTCGCACTGCGAGCCGCTACGAGCACGGCTCGATGATACCACCTGGACCGCGGAGCTCACGCGCGTCCGCGACCCGGAAGACGGGCGGCGGCCCACTACTCCACGTGCATCAGGGAGACGATCGTGTGGTCGCCGAGCTTCTCACGGCCGTGCAGGAAGTCGAGCTCCATCAGGAACGTGAATCCGACGACCGTACCGCCGCCGCGTACCACGAGATCGGCCTTGGCCGCGGCAGTCCCGCCGGTGGCCAGCACGTCGTCGACGATCAGCACGCGGTCCCCGGGCACGACCGCGTCGGTATGCATCTCGAGCTGGTCCGTGCCGTATTCCAGCGAGTACTCCGCGCTGTTGGTGTTCCACGGCAGCTTGCCGGGCTTGCGGGCCGGCACGAAGCCCGCGCCGAGGCGGTACGCGAGCGCGCCGCCCAGGATGAAGCCGCGCGCCTCGGCGCCCAGCACCTTGGTGATGCCGGAGTCCTCGAACGGCGCCGCGAGCAGGTCGATCGCCTCGTGGAACCCGTCGGGGTTGGCCAGCAGCGGCGTGATGTCCTTGAAGACGACCCCGGGCTGAGGGAAATCGTTGATGTCGCGGATGTAGGATTCCAGGTTCACACAGGCCTCCGGGTCGTGGCGTGGAACGGTGTCGTCAGTGTTTCGCAGGGTAGCATACGCCCGAGTCGGCACAGGCGCGGTCGGCAAGGGCTCGCAACTGCTGCTCCGTGCCGAGGACCACCAAGTTGTCCCCGGCCCGCATGGTCGTCTCGGGATCGGGATTCGAGTTGTCCACGCCGTCGGCCTGGTGGATGGCGAGCACGTAGGCGCCCGTCGTCGACCGGATGTGCGCGTCGCCGATCGTCCGCCCGACCCATGGGTCCCCCGCTGACAGCGCGATCTGCTCGAGCTTGAGATCGATGCCGTGCTCGTGAGACACGACATCCAGGAAGTCCACCACCGCTGGCCGCATGACCATCGCAGCCATGCGCCGGCCGCCGATCTCCGTGGGCGTGATGACCCGGTCGGCCCCCGCGCGCAGCAACTTCGACTCCGAGGACTGCGTGGTGGCGCGCGCGACTATGAACAGGTGCGGAGCGAGTCCCCGGGCCGTGAGCGTCACGAACACGTTCGCCGCGTCGGTATGCAGCGTGGACGTCAGGCTGTTGGCGCGCTCGATGCCCGCCTCCGCGAGCGTCGATTCCTCGGTAGCGTCGCCCCTCACCCACGCCCAGCCGCGCTCCTTCGCACGGGTCAGCGCTCCCTCGTCGCCATCGATCACGACGAACGGCAGCCCCGCGGCCTCGAACTCGTCCGCGACGACGGAGCCAACGCGTCCGAGCCCGGCGACCACGTGATGAACGCTCATGCCCGCGATCCGCTTGTCCATGCGTCTACCCTCCAGCAAACCGGAGAAATGACCTTCGACCATGAAGTCCGTCACCGTCACGACGGCGAAACCGAGCGCTCCGACACCCGACACGATGACGAGCATCGTCCAGGACTGCCCGACCGGTCCCATCGGGTGGATCTCGCGATAGCCGACGCCGCCCATGGTGATGACCGTCATGTACAGGCCGTCGAAGACCCTCCAGCCCTCGATGAACACGTAGCCCAGAGTGCCGACGACGACCACCGCCACGAACACGAAGAACGCGTAGATGAGGCGGCGGACCATGGGTCAGGCCAGTCCCGCCTCTTCGAGGGCCTCGTCCGAGAGCGTTCCAAGATAGGGCAGGTTGCGCCAGCGGCCCGCCAGGTCCAGACCGTAGCCCACGGCGAAGGTGTCGGGCATGTGGAAGCCCCGGTATGCGATGGGTAGGTCGGCGATGCGGCGCTGGCCCCGGTCGAGCAGGACGGCGACCTCGAGGCTCGCCGGCTTGCGCGAGCGCAGTACCCCGAGCAGATAGTTGAGTGTCAGCCCCGTGTCGATGATGTCCTCGACGACGAGCACGTGCGCGCCCTCGATGTTCTCGTCCAGGTCCTTCGTGATGCGGACGCCGCCCTCAGGGTGTGTCTCGGAGCCGTAGGCCGTGATCGCCATGAAGTCGAGACGCGTCTCACCGTCGATCGCCCGGCAGAGGTCCGCGAGGAAGTACAGCCCGCCGCGCAGGACCGTCACGAGGACGACCTCACGGCCGGCGTAGTCCGCGGAGATGGCTGCGCCCAACTCCGCGACCCGCCGCGCGATGGCGGTCTCGTCGAGCAGCACTCCTGAGATCTGGCGAGGTGCGCCGTGCGGCGGCGCTTCCACCCTCATCCGGCGTTCCTGGCGCGGGGAGGCGTCTTCGTCGCGCTGGGCTGGAAGGC
>PKWR01000138.1 GCA_003133285.1 Coriobacteriia bacterium | reverse complement strand
GGTCGGGCCGGCGTCGCACCGCGAACCGCGCCGTCAGGGCCTCGTCCACCGGCGACGTCGCGTCGTGCTCCGCGACGAACCGGGGGTGCAGCCCGAGGCCGGCGGCACGCTCGAGGAAGATCCCTGCCACGGGAGCGGTCCCGGGGCCGAGCACCACCGACGCCCCCGCCTTGATGATCTGCGACTTGTCCGCCGCGATCGCCTCGACCGTGAGCCCGAGGCGCTCCGTGTGGTCGAGCCCGACGCCCGTGATGACGGCCACGGACGGGTCCACCACGCTCGTCGAGTCCCACCGGCCGCCCATGCCGACCTCGAGGCAGGCCACGTCCACGCCCCGTTCGCGCATGGACCACAGCGCGGCGGCCGTCAGCAGCTCGAACTCGGTGAACGAATGCGCCCCACCGACCAGCCGCGCGGCGTCCGCGACGGCGGTGATCGCGAGCGCGAAGTCGTCCTCCCTCACCGGGAGCCCGCCGAGCTCGATGCGCTCGGTGTACGACTCGAGGTGCGGCGAGGTGTACGCGGCGGTCTTCAGTCCCTCTGCCGCGAGCAGCGCGGCGACGAGCCGCGTCGTTGACGACTTGCCGTTGGTGCCGGTCACCTGCACCGAGGCGAACGCGTCCTGGGGCCGACCCAGGGTCTCGGTCAGTGCGCGGATGCCGTCCAGGGACGGGTCGATGCCGAACTTCAGCGCGGCCTCGAGCGTTCCTATGGCCGCGGCGAAGTCCACGGTCGGACGCCTAGTCGGAGAGCTCGGCGAGCTGGCTCTCGAGCCTCGTCGCCTGCTCGGCGAGGTCGTCCGCGCGGGCACGGTCCTTCTCGATGATCTCGGGAGCGGCCTTGGCGAGGAACCCGGGGTTCGACAGCTTGCCCGTCAGGCGCTTCAGCTCGGCTCGCGACGCGTCGAGCTCCTTGCCCACGCGGGCGCGCTCGTGGTCGAAGTCGACGAGACCCGCGAGCGGGATGTACAGCTCGCTCCCCGTCGCCACGGCGACCGCGGAGTGCGCGGGCTTGGATGCGTCGGCGGCGACCGTGAACATCTCTATCGAGGCGAGCGCCCGGATCAGCTCACGCTGGTTGTCCATCAGCATCGCGCCGGCGCCGGAGGCCTTCGCGATGACGTCCACCTTCGCGCGCGGCGGAACGCTGTAGCGCGAGCGGACACCGCGGACGGCCGAGACGACCTCGCGCACTGTCGCGATCGAAGCCTCGGCATCCTCGTCGAGCCACCCGGCGAGTCCGGCGGGATCCGGCCACGCTGCCACCATGAGCGACGGCGCCGAGTCCTCCTCGGACAACGGCAGCTGCCGCCAGATCTCCTCGGTCACGAACGGCATCATGGGGTGCAGCAGACGCAGGGCGCGGTCGAGCACGAACACGAGGTTGCGCTGCACGGTGGTGCGCGCCCCCCCTCCTGCCGCGAGGCGACCCTTCGCCAGCTCGATGTACCAGTCGCAGAACTCGTTCCAGAAGAAGTCGTAGAGAGCGCGGGCGGTCTCGCCGAACTCGTAGGTGAGCAGACCCTCGTCGACGCGCGCGGCCAGGTCGGCCAGACGCGACAGGATCCATGCATCGGCGACCGTGTCGGCCTTCGGCGCGCCGGGCTCGTAGCCCTCGAGGTTCATCAGCACGAACCGGCTCGCGTTCCAGATCTTGTTCGCGAAGTTGCGGCTGGAAAGCAGCTTGTCCTCGGAGAACTTGATGTCCTGGCTGCCGGTCACCTGCAGCATCAGCCCGAAGCGCATGCCGTCGGCGCCGTAGATCTCCATGAGGTCGAGCGGATCGACGCCGGTGCCGAGCGACTTGCTCATCCGACGGCCCTCTGCGTTGAACACCGTCGGATGGATGATGACGTCCTTGAACGGGACCTCGCCCCTGAAGTTGATGCCGTTCATGATCATCCGCGCGACCCACAGGAACAGGATATCGCGTGCAGTCGAGAGGACGACCCCCGGGTAGAAGTACTCGACCTCGGGCGTCTCCTTCGGCCAGCCGAGCGTGGCGAACGGCCACAGGGCGGACGAGAACCACGTGTCGAGGACGTCGGGATCCTGGCGCGTCGGCCCGCCGCACTCGGGGCAGACCGGCACGTCCTCTTCGCTCACGTGCATCGTGCCGCACGCGTCGCAGTAGAAGACGGGGATCTGGTGCCCCCACCACAGCTGGCGCGACACGCACCAGTCGCGGATGTTCTCCATCCAGTGGAAGTAGACGTTCTCCCAGCGCTTCGGATGGAAGGTGACGCTGCCGTCGCGCACGGCCTCGATGGCCGGCGCCGCCAACGGCTTCATGTCCACGAACCACTGGTCGGAGAGCCACGGCTCGACGACGGTGTGGCAGCGGTAGCAGTGGCCGACCGAGTGGCGATGGTCGTCGATCTTGACGAGCAGGCCGGCGGTCTCCATGTCGGCGACGATCTTCTTGCGGGCCTCGTAGCGGTCCAGACCCGCGTACGGTCCGCCCTCTGCGGTGATGGTCGCGTCGGCGGCGAGCACGTTGATCTTGGCACAGTCGTGCCGCTCGCCGATCTCGAAGTCGTTCGGGTCGTGCGCCGGGGTGACCTTGACGGCGCCGGTCCCGAACGCCGGATCGACGTAGGAGTCGGCGACGATCGGGATCTCGCGGCCGAGCAGGGGCAGCACGACGGTGGCGCCTACGAGCGCCGTGTAGCGCGCGTCGTCCGGGTGCACGGCGACGCAGGTGTCGCCCAGCATCGTCTCAGGGCGGGTGGTGGCGACCACGACCGAGTCGACTCCACCGACCGGCTCCTTCAGCGGGTAGCGGAAGTGCCACAGGTGGCTGTCGAGCTCCTCGTGCTCCACCTCGATGTCGGAGAGCGCGGTCGAGCAGCGCGGGCACCAGTTGATGATGCGCTTGCCGCGGTAGATCAGACCTTCCTCGTACCACTTCACGAAGACGCGCTTCACGGCCCGCTGGTAGTCAGGGTCCATGGTGAAGTGCTCGTCGGAGTAGTCGCAGGAGCAGCCCATCGCCTTGAGCTGGTTGACGATCGTGTTGCCGTGCTCGCTTCTCCACGCCCAGCACAGCTCGATGAACTTCTCGCGCCCCACGTCGTTGCGCGACAGCCCCTGCGCGGCGAGCTTCTGCTCGACCTTGTTCTGGGTCGCGATGCCGGCGTGGTCGGTGCCGAGCACCCAGCGGGTGGGACGGCCGGTCATGCGGGAGCGGCGGATGACGACGTCCTGGATGGTGTTGTTCAGTGCGTGCCCCATGTGGAGCGAGCCGGTGACGTTGGGAGGCGGGATGACCACCACGAACGGCTCGACCGAGGTGTCCTCGGGAACCGGGCACTCGAAGTAGCGTCCTTCGGTCCACGAATTGAAGACGGGACCCTCGACCGCGCCGGGGTCGTACGTTTTCGGCAGCTCGTTCGGCACGCGTTCGCTC
>PKWR01000180.1 GCA_003133285.1 Coriobacteriia bacterium | reverse complement strand
TCTGCGTCAGGTCGTTGGTGCCGAAGCTGAAGAAGTCCGCGACCTTCGCGATCTCGTCGGCGGTGATGGCGGCACGCGGCAGCTCGATCATCGTGCCGATCGGGATGTCGAGCGGGCAGCCCTCCGACGCCTGGACCTCGGCGAGGATCGCCTCGGACTCGGCGCGCAGCGTCTCGAGCTCGGCGACGACGGAAACCAGAGGGATCATGATCTCCGGGCGCGGGTCGCGCCCCTCCTTCTTGAGCTGGCAGGTCGCGAGGGCGATGGCCCTGACCTGCATGCCGTAGATCTCCGGGAACATGATCCCGAGGCGGCAGCCGCGGAGGCCGAGCATCGGGTTCATCTCGCTCATCGAATCGACGAGGGCGAGCAGCCGGCGCTTCGGCGCGATCTCCGACTGCGAGACACCCGTGCACTCCATGCGGGTGATCTCGACGGCCAGCTCGCGCGGGGAGTCGAGGAACTCGTGGAGAGGCGGATCGAGCAGGCGCACCGTGACGGGCAGGCCGTCCATGGTGGCGAAGATGCCGAGGTAGTCCTCGACCTGGACCTTGAGCAGCTGCGCGAGGGGCGCGACGCGTCCGGCCTCGTCCTCGGAGATGATCATGTCCTGGACGATCTGCTTCCGGTCGCCGAGGAACATGTGCTCGGTGCGGCAGAGGCCGATCCCCTCGGCGCCGAACCGGCGGCCGAGGATCGCATCGTCCGGCGTGTCGGCGTTGGCGCGCACGCCCATCGTGCGGTACTCGTCCGCCCAACCGAGGATCGTGTCGAAATCACCGGAGACCTCGGGCTCGACGAGCTGGACAGCGCCCAGGACGACGATGCCCGTGGTGCCGTCGATCGAGATGATGTCGCCCTCGCCGAGCACGATGTCGGTGCCGGAGATCATCGCCTGCTTCTTGCCGGCGTCGATCTTGAGCCGCTCGGCGCCGCACACGCACGGCTTCCCCATGCCGCGGGCGACGACGGCCGCGTGGCTCGTCTTGCCGCCGTGCGAGGTGAGGATGCCCTGCGCGGCGACCATGCCGCGAAGGTCGTCCGGGGTGGTCTCCCAGCGCACGAGGATGACGTTGCGCCCGGCGGCCTTGGCCTCGACCGCGTCCGCGGAGGTGAAGACGACCTCTCCGACTGCCGCTCCCGGTGAAGCGTTCAGGCCCTTGGCCACGACGTCGTAGTGGGCCTTCGCGTCGAACTGCGGGTGCAGGAGCTGGTCGAGCTGCGCCGGATCGATGCGCAGGACGGCCTCCTCGCGCGTGATGAGGCCCTCCTCTTCCATGTCGATGGCGATCTTGAGCGCGGCGCGCGCGGTGCGCTTGCCGACGCGGGTCTGCAGCATCCACAGCTTGCCCTGCTCGATGGTGAATTCGATGTCGCACATGTCGCGGTAGTGCGCCTCCAGGGTCGCGAGGACCCTCCACAGGTCGGCGCCCGCCTCCGGCAGCACTTCCGGCAGCTCGGCCAGAGGCGACGTGTTCCGGATGCCGGCCACCACGTCCTCGCCCTGGGCGTTGGTCAGGAAGTCGCCGTAGTACTCGTTGGTCCCGTCGGCCGGGTTGCGCGTGAAGGCCACGCCGGTCGCCGACGTGTCGCCCTTGTTGCCGAACACCATCGACTGCACGTTGACCGCGGTGCCGAGGTCGTCCGGGATGCGCTCCATCTTCCGGTACTCGCAGGCGCGGTCGTTCATCCAGCTGCGGAAGACGGCCTCGATGGCCAGTCGCAACTGGATCGCGACGTCCTGCGGGAACTCCACCTTGCCGTGCCCGTTCGCCAGCTCCGGGAACTCCTCGGCGCTCACGTTGTCGGCGACGATCGCCTTGAACTCGGCGACGAGCTCCTTGAGGTCCGCCGCATCGAGATCGGTGTCGCTCGTGACGCCGCGGAGGTGACGCATGCTGGTGAGCGCGTTCTCGAACAGGTCGCCCTTCGCGTCGAGCACGACCTTCGAGAACATCTGGATGAAGCGGCGGTAGCTGTCCCACGCGAAGCGCTCGTTGCCCGTCTGGGCGATGAGGCCCTGGACCGACACGTCGTTGAGGCCGAGGTTGAGGACGGTGTCCATCATGCCCGGCATCGAGAACGGGGAGCCGCTGCGGACCGACACCAGGAGCGGATCGGCGGGATCGCCCAGCCGTTTGCCCATCTTCGCCTCGAGGTCCGTGACGTACCGGTCCATCTCCTCCTCAAGTCCGGGAGGGAAGCCCGGCGGTGTGGAGTTGTAGTACTCCATGCAAGCCTGACAGCTGATCGTGAAGCCCGGAGGAACGGGCAGGCCCATGTTGGCCATCTCGGCGAGGTTCGCTCCCTTGCCGCCCAGGATCATCTTCATGTCCCGGTTACCCTCGGTGTTGTTGCCGCCATGGGCATCCTTGCCGAAGGCGTAGACACGCTTCGAGTCCGTCAAAGTCCCTCTCCTTGGCTAGCTGGGCCTGGCGAGGTGCATGATACCGCACCTCTTCTTGTCCAAAGACCGCTGCGGGGCGGTCCGTGATACCTAGTCGCGTATCTCCGGAGTGCCGTCCAGATACCGCACGATCTCCTGGGCCGACTCCTCCACCGCGCGGTTATCCGTGCGGATGACGATGCAGCCGATCCGGCGCATCAGCGATCGAGCCTCCTCTAGCTCCCTCTCGACCTCCTCGCGCTCGGCGTAGCGGGGCACGAGCATGCCGATCTCGCGCATGCGCTCGCAGCGGATGTCCACGAGCACCTTCGGGTCGGTGACCAGGCCGAAGACGCGACGCGGGTCGAGCTCGAAGAGCTGCGAGGGGGGCTCCATGCCGGGGGCGAGAGGAACGTTCGCGACCCGATAGCCCTTGAAGGCGAGGTACATGGAGAGCGGCGTCTTGCTCGTGCGCGAGACGCCGATCAGGACGATGTCCGCCTCGCCCAGGTCTTCAGGATGACGGCCATCGTCGTGCATGACGGCGAACTCGGTCGCCTCGATGCGCTCGAAGTACTCGGCGTCGGTGCGGTGCATGGCTCCCGCCTCGCCCGCCGGCCGGTGCCCGATCGAGTCGCCCAGGATCGCGACCGCGGGGCCCAGCACGTCGACCGCCTTCACGCCCGTGGCCGCCAGCCGCTCCATCTCCAGACGCAGCGGAGCGTCGACCAGCGTGTAGAGGAAGATGCAGTCGTTCCCGCAGTGTGTCTCAACGACGCGGCGGAGCTGCTCCGGGCTGGTGATCTTCTCGAGCCGCTCGATGCGGAAGTCACCGGGGTAGAACTGGGCCGCCGCAGCGCGTGCGACCATCTCCCCCGTCTCGCCGAGGGCATCGGACACGACGTGCACCGCGACCTGCTTCTGGACCATCTCGTCTCAGCCCTGCAGCCGGGAGAAGTCGGCCACGCCGGCGAAGAGCGCCGTGAACCGGTTGAGCAAGCGGAGCCGGTTGGCACGCAACGACTCGTCCGGGTCCATGACCAGCACGTCGGTGAAGAAGGTGTCGATGGGGCCGCGCAGTTCGGCCAGGCGCGCGAGCGCGCCGTCCCAGTCGGCGGACGCAACGGCGCCGGCCACGAGGGACTCGGAACGCTCGATCGCGTCGGCGAGCGCCGTCTCGGCCGCTCCCATGATCGAACGGTCGTACTCCGTGCCGAGCAAGGCGTCGCCCAGGTTGCGGGCGCGGGCGTAGGCGGTGGTGACGTCGGCCATGGGCGCCGTGGCGCGCGCCGCGGTGAGCGCGTCGCAGCGCCTCGCCGCGTCCGCCGGGTCGTCGGCGGCCACTTGGAGCACGGCGTCGACCGTGTCGAACTCGTGCCCGCGGTCGCGCAGCATGATCTCGAGCCGCCCGAGCGCGAACGCCTTGACGGCGGCGCCGGTCGCTTCGAGGTCGAAATCGAGGGTTCCCTGATAGCCGGCGAGCGCCGCGGAGACGGCCTCGTCGAGCGTGATGCGCAGCCCTCCATCCAGGACCATCGTCAGGACACCGATGATCGAGCGGCGAAGGGCGTAGGGGTCGGCCGAACCGGTCGGGGCCTGTCCCAACGCGAAGATGCCGCAGATGGTGTCGAGCTTGTCCGCCGCGGAGACGAGCAGGCCCGCCACGCTCGCCGGCAGGGCATCGCCCGCGAAGCGGGGCAGGTAGTGCTCGACGATCGCCTGCGCGACGGCCTCGTGCTCGCCGGACGCCAGAGCGTAGTAGCGGCCCATGACCCCCTGGAGCGTTGGGAACTCGACGACGACGTGGCTGACAAGGTCGGCCTTGCACAGGTGCGCGGCCCGGGCCGCACGCGACGTCTCGTCGGGAGCGGCTCCGTGGAGCGTGCCCAGCGCCTCGGTCAGGCGCTCGATGCGGGCGACCTTGTCCGCGACGCTGCCGAGCTTCTCCTGGAAGACCGCGGTACTCAGACGTTCGACCCACGACTCCATACCCGCCTTGAGGTCCTCGTCGTAGAAGAAGGCGGCGTCGGAGAGGCGCGCGCGGATCACGCGCTCGTGGCCGCGGACGATGGCTTCGGTGCGATCGGGATCGCCGTTGTGGACCACGATGAAGGCGTCCATGAGCGCGCCGTCGGCGTCCTGCACCGGGAAGTAGCGCTGATGTGACTCCATGGCCGTCTCGAGGATCTCGCGAGGCACGCGCAGGAACGCGGGGTCGAAGCGCCCGACGCCCACAGACGGTGACTCGACGAGGTTCACGACCTCGGCGAACACCTTCTCGGGGACGACGGCGGTGCCGCCCGCGTCGGTCGCGGCGGCCACGATACCCTCGCGGATGAGCTGCGCCCGCATCTCGGCGTCGACCAGCACGCCGCCGCGCCGGAGGGCCTCGAAGAACTCGGAGACGGACGGGACCTCGATGGCGCCGGGCGACAGGAACCGGTGTCCGAAGGTGATGCGGCCCGCCGTCAGCCCCGCGAACTCGACCGGGACCACGTCGGCGCCGTAGAGCGCCAACAGCCAGCGGACCGGCCGGATGAAGCGCGTGTCGCCGCTCCCCCACCGCTGCGACTTCGGCCACTCGATGCCGGAGGCGAGGCGAGCGAGCAGCGCGGGCAGGACGTCCGTCACGGGCAGGCCGTCCGCTCGGATCACCGCGTAGACGTACTCGCCGCCGTTCTCCGTGTCGCGCACGAGGTCGGCGACATCGACGCCCTTGCCGCGCGCGAAGCCGAGCGCGGCCTTCGTCGGTTCGCCGTTCTCGTCGTAGGCGCCGCGGACCGCGGGTCCCTTGGCGCGCATGTCGAGGTCGTTCTGCCGCTCCGACAGGCCTTGGACGACCAGGACGAGGCGGCGCGGCGCTCCGAAGGTGTCGATCTGCTCGTACTCGAGGCGCGCGTCCTTGAGGGCCACGGCCGCAAGCACCTTCAGTTGCGAGATCGCCGCGTACAGCGGTCCCGAGGGGATCTCCTCGACACCGATCTCGAACACGAGGTCACGGGAGCCGGTCACAGCGCACCCCCTTCCGGAAGCGAGGGAGCGCTCTCGGCAGACGGGCTCACGAGATCGATGTAGGCGCCGCAACACGCCTTCGCCAGCGCGCGCACCCGCATGATGAAGCCTTGCCGCTCGGTGACGGCGATCGCGCCACGTGCGTCGAGGAGGTTGAAGGCATGCGAGCACTTGAGCACGTAGTCGTAGGCCGGCAGGGCCAGCCCGGCGTCCAGGGTGCGGCGGCACTCGGCCTCGAACACGTCGAAGTTGCGGCGCAGCATCTCGGTGTCGGCGACCTCGAAGTTGTAGGCGGAGTACTGCTGTTCGTTGCGCAGAAAGACGTCGCCGTAGCTCCGGCCCTCGACCCACTCGATGTCGTAGACGGAGTCGACGCCCTGGATGTACATGGCCAGGCGCTCGAGCCCGTAGGTGATCTCGGCGGGCACGGGCCGGCATTCGAAGCCGCCGACCTGCTGGAAGTACGTGAACTGGGTGCACTCCATGCCGTTGAGCCAGATCTCCCAGCCGAGACCCCACGCGCCGACGGTCGGGTTCTCCCAGTCGTCCTCGACCAAGCGCACGTCGTGCTCCGCGGGGTCGATGCCGATCGCCCTCAGCGACCCGAAGTACAGGTCCAGGACGTTGTCCGGCGAGGGCTTGAGCAGGACCTGGAACTGGTAGTAGTGCTGGAGGCGGTTGGGGTTCTCGCCGTAGCGCCCGTCAGCCGGGCGGCGGGAGGGCTGGACGTAGGCGCACTTCCAGTCGTCGGGGCCGAGTGCGCGCAGCAGCGTCGCGGGATGCGAAGTGCCGGCGCCGACCTCCATGTCGTAGGGCTGCAGGATGACGCAGCCCTGGTCGGCCCAGTACTCGGACAGCGTCAGGATGATCTCCTGGAATGACTTGGGCTTCATGGTTCTACGACCTCGTGTTCGTCCCGGCATGACGGCGATGCACGCACCACACGGCTTCCAGCCGCGCGTATCGGCCATTCTAGCGCAGGGGNNAGGCGCGCTTCAGCGGCGCCGGCGGCCGATCCTGGCGGACAGCAACGCCTCGAAGTCTGCGACGCGGTCCTCGGGCACGTCCCGGGTCGCGACCGCGATGTAGTGACGGTCGCTGGTGTGCAGCAGGTAGCAGCCACCCGCCTCGAGCCACTTCGAGAACTCCCCCCATTCGGCCAGCGCGTGCCGGGACGGCTGCTCGATCTCGATGCCGTCCTCGCTGAACGTCCAGCGCACCTTCTCGTAGAGGACGGAGGACCCGGGACGGTACGCGGAGAACGAGCCGACGAGCGCGGCGAACGCGGGGACGAGGACGACCAGCCACGAGATGCGCTCACCGAGATCGACCACCACGACCGAATGCGACACGGTGCCGAGTCCCCACAGGAGGGGCCCGGCGACGAACAGGGCCAGACTCGCGGGGTTGCGCAGCACCTGGGCCACGGCGATCCGGAAGTAGTCGCCGGGACGCAGCGACGAATCGACGACGATCGGGGCGATCGGCCCCGGAGCGGCGGCGCCAGCGTCGGGCCCGTTCCCGGCTGCCGGGGGTGTCACCTCGTCGCTCATCTCGCCTGCCCCAGGTAGTAGTCGAGCGCCCGCAAGCGGGCGGGGATGTGGAAGCCGGTGTACGCGCGGACGATCCATCGCACGTCTCGCGCGACCGCGGGATCGATCTCGATCGCGGGGACGTCGGCCATCCGCGACCGGAGCATCGACCTGAGGGCATCGCGCGCCGCCGGAGCGATGGCCTCCGCGCTCGATCCCTGCGCGGCGCAGCGTCCGCAGAGGATGCCGCCCCCGTCCACGGAGAACGCGAGGGGGACCTCCGGCTCGCCCCCACATGCCGCGCATCGGTCCAAGGACGGCCGGTACCCGTGCATCGCCAGGGACTTGAGCAGGAACGCGAGGACGAGCGGCTCGAGCGCGGACACCGGCGCCGACTCCATCACGTCGAGAGTGACGAGCGCCATCTCGAACAGCTGCGGCTCGGTCTGGCCTTCCATCGATCCCTTGTCCAGCACGTCGACCACCACCGAGGCGGCCATCGTGCGGTCGTAGTCGGCGCGCAGCGCGTCGTGCGTCGCGACCGTCTCGGCCTCGGCGATGATCTCGAGGTTGCGCCCCGAGTGCAGCAGCAGGTCGAGCACCGAGAACGGCTCGACGCGCGCTCCGAGCCGGCTCTTCGACTTGCGGGCGCCCTTCGCGACGGCGCGCACCTGCCGGCCATCGACGGCGAGCAGCGTCAGGATGAGGTCCGTCTCGCCGAGCTTGGTCTTGCGCAGCACGAGTGCGCGCAGGGGGTACGCGGGCATGTCCGCGCTATCCGCGCTGCTCCTGGGCCCGCGCGCGCTCGAACTCCGCGAGGATCTCCAGGCCGGCCGAGGCGCCGATGCGGTTCGCGCCCGCGGCCAGCATCGCCAGTGCGTCGTCCAGCGTGCGGACGCCGCCCGCGGCTTTGACCCCGATGTCGGGGCCGACCGCCGCGCGCATCGCGCGCACATCCTCGATGGTCGCGCCGCCCGGCCCGAACCCGGTCGAGGTCTTCACGAAGTCCGCGCCGGCCTCGACGGCAGCCTTGCACGCCAGCGAGACCCGCGTCGATCCTCCGAGATACGCACACTCGAGGATGACCTTCACGAGCGCCGCGCCGCCGCTCGCTTCGCGCGTCGCCGCGACGACCTCGGCGATGTCGGCGCGGACGTAGTCCCACGAGCCGTCCAGCGCGGACGCCACGTTCATCACCATGTCGATCTCCACGGCCCCGAGTCCGACCAGGCGCCGGGCCTCGTCGGCCTTGCAGACGCTCGCCGCATATCCGAGCGGGAACGACACGACCGTGCAGACCCTCGTGGACGTGCCCGAAAGCACCTCGGCCGCGGCCGGGACCAGGAACGGCGAGATACACAGCGAGGCGAAGCCCGCGTCGCGCTGCTTGAGCATCCATTCGCGCGCCTCGCGCGCACCGACCGTCGACTTGAGGAGCGTCTGGTCTATCGACGCAGCCAGTTGCTTGATGTCCATGGTCATCACAGTCCCTCTCCGTAGCCGAAGCGCTTGATCATGGCGCCGTCACTGCGCCAGTCCTTCTTCACGCGCACCGCCAAGTCGAGGTAGACCTTCGTCCCGAGCAGGGTCTCGAGGTCCTTGCGGGCCTCGGTGCCGATCCGCTTGATCATCGAGCCGCCGGAGCCGACGACGATGCCCTGCTGGCTGTCGCGCTCGACGAAGATGGTCGCGTGCACGGTCGTGGTGTCGTTGTCCTCGTCGTAGCGCAGATCGTCGATCACCGCGCCGACGGAGTGAGGCACCTCGTCGCGGGTGTGCCAGAGCACCTTCTCGCGGATGAGCTCGGCGATGACGACCTCTTCGGGCTGGTCGGACGTCATCTCCCTGGGGAAGAAACGCGGTCCCATCGGCAGCAGCGCGCTCACGGCAGCGGTGAACCCTTCGAGGTTGAAGCCCTCCTTGGCCGAGAGCACGACGACGTCATCGAAGGGAGCCAGCGCGGAGGCGTCAGCGATGCGCTTCTCGATAGGACGGTCGCTGGGCAGGTCCGCTTTGGTCAGCACGAGGACGCGCTTCGCGTCCGTGGCGGCCACATGTTCGCCGACCCAGCGGTCACCCCCGCCCACCGGTGCGGACAGGTCGACGACCATCGCCACCACGTCGACGTCACGCAGCGCCATCAGCGCGCTGCGGTTGAGCTCCTCGCCGAGCGCGTCGTGCGGCTTGTGCAGCCCCGGGGTATCGACGAGCACGATCTGCGCGTCCTCGGTGTCGACGATGGCACGCAGGCGGTGGCGGGTCGTCTGCGGCTTGTCCGAGACGATGGCGACCTTCGAACCGACGAGCGCGTTGACGAGCGTGGACTTGCCGGCGTTCGGGCGCCCGACGAGGGCGACGAAGCCGCTGCGGACCTCCTGCATCGGATCCGCGGCCGTCACTTGGACGGCTCGTCCTGGTCGAGGTAGCCGCGGACGAACGCATCCGGCAGCAACTCGTCCAGCGAGGACGCGCGGACATGATCGAGCCGGCCGCCCATCACCACGCGCATCTCGGGGTTGAACTCCGCGAGGAACTGCCTGCACGCGCCACAGGGCACGGTCGGGTCCTCTGAGTCGCCCACGACCGCGATCCCGTCGAAGAACGTGTTCCCGGCCTGCACCGCGGCCATCGCCGCGCCTCGCTCGGCACAGATCGACGAGCCGTATGCGGCGTTCTCGACGTTGCATCCCTGGTAGATCTCGCCGCCTGCGTAGACCGCCGCGCCGACGCGGAACCCGGAGTAGGGCGCGTAGGCCTTCTCCTGCGCCTCGCGCGCGAATGCCAGCAGCGCAAGGTCGGCCTTCGTGATATCACTCATCGTCGTCCTCCTCGTTGTCGTGCTTCGGCGCGGGCTCGACCAGCAGTTGGCGGACCCGGTTACCTTCCATCTCCTCGACCGTGAAGCGCAGGCCTTGGACCTCGACGGACTCCCCCACCTGCGGGATCCGCCCGGCGAGCTCGGTGAACAGCCCGCCCGCCGTGTCGGCGTCGACGTCGAGGTCCGTGCCGAAGCGGTCATCGATCTCTCCGACCGCCAGCCGTGCGTCCACGCGCACGCGCCCGTCGGGAAGGGCCGTGACCATCGGTATCTGCGGGTCGTACTCGTCGAAGATCTCGCCCACGATCTCCTCGAGCAGGTCCTCGATCGTCACCAGGCCGGCCGTGCCGCCGTACTCGTCCGCCACGATCGCGATGTGGGTGCGGCGGCGCATCTCGCGCAGCAGCTCTTCGATCGGCTTGGTCTCGGGGACGAACAGCGCCGGCCTGACCAGATCGATCGGTCGTATCTCCGCGGCACTGTTCGCCAGGTGCGGGAGCAGGTCCTTCGCGTAGAGGATGCCCCGTATGTCGTCGAGCGTGTCATGGTACACCGGCACGCGCGAGACGCCCGCGGCCGTGACGGCCTCCAGGGCCTCGACCATCGTCGCGGTGTCCTCGATGGCGACCATGTCGGTGCGTGGCACCATCACCTCTCGCACCACTTTGCTCTCCAGCCCCGACACGGCGTCGTACATGCCGTCGGCGTCACCGCCCTCGGGCGACTCCTCGTCGGAGGAGGAGCGTGCCTCCTCGGCGGCGTCCTCCCAGGGAACGTCGGGTGACCGCTCTCCCGTGACCAGACGGGTCATCCCGGTCGAAGGGAGCGAGAGCAGTCTCGCGAGCGGGTAGAGCACCGAGGCCAGGCCCGAGGCGAGCGGCGCCACCAACAGACCAAGGTCCTCCGCGTTCGCGGCCACGATGGCCCGAGGCAGCGCCTCGCCGATACCGAACACCAGGACGACGCCGATCACGGCGGCCAGGACGGTGACCGCCCACAGCGGCAGACCCGCGGGGAAGACGGACAGCACCGCCCCCGCGGAGAGTGTGACGGACACGGCCGCGACGCCGGTGACGAGCGCGTGGGTGGCGCCGACGTGGCTGGGCCTGTCGGCCAGACGGGAGAGCCCGACGGAGCCGTGGGTGGACGACTCGCGCAGGCGACGGACACGTGCGGGAGACAGCGAGCGGACGGCCGCCTCGGCGGCACTCGTGACGAACGCCGCCGTCAGGCCCGCAACGGTGACGAGAAGTGCGATCGACGCAGTCAGTGCTGACATGCTGCTCCCGGTGGCTCAAGTCGTGCCGACGCGCGACACGCGATGGCCACGCGGCGGCCTATGACCAGAATATCTGATACACGGCCGTCGCGAGCAGAAAGCCCAGCACGGCGCCCGCCGCGGTCTGGGGGATCGTGTGCGCCTCGCTCTCGACGCGGCTCTGCGCCACGAGGAAAGCGATGAAGAGCGCGAGCAGCATCGCCTTGGCCGAGTTCGTCGAGTAGCCGATGGCCGAGGCCGTCGCGAATGCGAGCGCGGTGTGCCCGCTCGGCCACCCGCCGCGCAGGAACGTGGTGCCCTTCTCCAAGGTCATCGCCTTCACGGCGAGCACCACCACGCTCGTCAGCGCCAAGGCCAGGATCGCGACCGTCGCGTCGCTCTCGCGAACGTGCAGCATCGTCTGCTGAGCGACGGGCGTGAGCAGCGGGAAGAAGACCACGTAGCCGACGGCGACCGCTGTGATCGCCGAGATCAGGACCGCCCCCGCGGCCACGTCCTTCGCCACGGCGGCGAGCGGGTCGTATCCCTCGGTCGCCAGGTCGACGGTCGTCTCGACCGCGGTGTTGACGAGCTCGGCCACGAGCACGAACCCCACCGCGAAGACCAGAGCGATGAGCTCCAGGCCGCTGACCCTGAAAGCGAGGGCGGCGATGAACACCACGGCGCTCACGAAGAAGTGCCAGCGCATGTTGCGCTGCGTGCGCAGCGCGTAGACGATCCCGCGGATCGCGTAGTCGAACGAGTACAGGACCGAGCGGCTGCGCACGGCCGCCGCCCGCCCTACCGGCCGGCTTCGGACCAGGCGGCGAGCAACGTGCGCTCGCGGGCCTGCATCACGGCGGCGTCGGCATCGGTGTCGTGATCGTACCCGAGGAGGTGCAGGATGCCGTGCACGAGCAGGAGGTCCAACTCGTCCTCGACGGTCGTCCCGAGCTCGGCGGCCTGGCGGCGCGCCACTTCCGGAGCGATGATCACGTCACCGATGGCGATGGGCTCGTCCGATGCGGTCGGACACGGGTCGTCGCAGCCGAAGGACAGCACGTCGGTGGGACCTTCGATCCCCCGGTACTGCTCATTGAGGTGCGCTATCTCGTCGTCGTCCACGAGCGCGACCGACAGCTCCACCGCGTCGGGGGCGTCCTCCATGCGCAGGACGAAGGCGCCAAGCCGCTCGAACGCGTCGAGCGCAAGCGGCTCCGGCTCACGGTTCGAGCTCGCTGTGACCTGCATAGGGGTCCCCTTCCGCGTCGTCCGGGTAGTCGACACGCGCGTGTCGCAACCCCGCCAGCATCTTAGCGTAGGACACGATCGTCGCTTCGATGTCCTCTTCGCTCATTCCCGAGGAGGCGAGCTGACCATCGCTCTCCTTGATCGCGACGACCTTGCGCACGGCGGCCTCGATCTGCGCGGGGCCGGGGTCGGTCAGGCCTCGCGCGATCGCCTCCGCAGCGTCGGCCAACATGACGAGCGCTGCCTCACGAGTGCGCGGCGGCACGCCCTCGTAGCGGAACGCGGCCTCATCGACGTGCACGCCCCCGGCCGTCGCCTTGCGGTAGAAGTACGTCACCAGCGACGTGCCGTGGTGCTGGGCGATGATGTCGACGATGGGGCCCGGCAGGCCCTCACGCTCCGCCAGCTCCACGCCCTCGCGCACGTGCGCCGTGATGATGAAGGCGCTCTGCGCGGGCGGGGCGCCGTCGTGCGGGTTGCGCAGGCCCATCTGGTTCTCGGCGAAGAACTGCGGACGCGCCAGCTTGCCGATGTCGTGGTAGTAGGCGCCGACACGCGCCAGCGGCGCGTTCGCGCCGATCGCGCGCGCCGCGGCCTCGGCCAATGCCCCGGCCATGATCGAGTGGTTGTAGGTACCGCCCGCGCGCTCCATCAGCTCTCGCAACAGGGGCGCTCCCGGGTCGCACAGCTCGAGCATCCTCACCTCGTCGCCGAGATGTGAGAACCGGCCGAGCACCGGCACCATCAATAGGGCGACCCCTACCGTGGCCAGCGCCCCGCCGACACCGAAGGCGAGCGTACGCGCGTCATCGCCGCCGATCGAACCGGACACCAGCGCGGTCAGGACGACGGCCGCCATGAGCGCCGTCGCCACGAGGAAGCATGTGGCGATGAGCGTGAAGGAGCCGAAGACCAGGACCCTGCCGGTATCGCTGGCCATGATCCCGCGGCGCGCCCACCGCAGGCCGCGCCGCCGACGAGGCTCAGACATCCGCATCCGGCTTGGCAGCGGCCGCCTTCGCGCCCATCTTCGCCTCGTCGTAGCGGGCGTAGGCCGTGACGATGTGCTGGACCAGCTTGTGCCGCACCACGTCGCGGCTCTCCAGCTCGATGAAGGAGACGTCGTTCACGCCCGCGAGGATGTCGCGGACCTGGCGCAGTCCCGACTGCCCGGTGGGCAGGTCGATCTGGGTGATGTCTCCGGTGATGACGATCTTCGAGCCGAAGCCGAGGCGCGTCAGGAACATTTTCATCTGCTCGGCGCTGGTGTTTTGCGCCTCGTCGAGGACGATGAACGAGTCGTTGAGCGTCCGGCCGCGCATGAACGCCAGCGGCGCGACTTCGATGACGCCGCGCTCGGTCAGCGAGGTCGACTTCTCGATGTCCATCATGTCGAACAGCGCGTCGTACAGCGGCCGCAGGTACGGGTCCACCTTCTCGAACAGGTTGCCCGGGAGGTACCCCAGCTTCTCCCCTGCCTCTACGGCCGGGCGCGTCAGGATGATCCGGCCGACCTCCTTGCGCTTCAGCGCGTCGACGGCCATGGCCATCGCGAGATAGGTCTTGCCCGTGCCGGCCGGCCCGATGCCGAAGGTGATGGTGTTCTTGCGGATCGCGTCGACGTAGCGCTTCTGGCCGGCGGTCTTAGGCCGGATCGTCTTGCCGCGGTGGGTCAGGATGACGTCCGAGAACACCTTGACCGGGCTGAAGTCGCCGCGCTTGAGCATGTCGATCGCGCGATCGAGCGATTCGGGCGTGAGTGAGGAACCGCCGTCGACCAGCTGCAGCATCTCGGTGAACAGCGCCGAGACGGCCTGCGCCTCCTGCGGCTCGCCGGAGATGGTGATCTCGTTGCCCCGTACCCTGATCTCGGCCTCGAACTGGTCCTCGATCAGCTTCAGAAGATGGTCGCCCTGTCCCAGCAGGTCGACCATCTCACGTCCGGGCGGTACAACAAGACGGATCTCGGCTTCCTGCATGTAGGCGCTCCTCCAGGTCGTACCGAGCCTGACGGTCAACTGGATTCTAGCACCGTGCCCCGGTAGCCCCGCTCGTCGCCGCCGTCGATCCGGACGCGAACGACCTGCCCGCGGACCAGCCCCGCGGCCGGCACCTCGACGCTCAGCGAGTCGTCCGCCGTGCCGCGTGCGACGTCCCCGCAGACGCGCTCGATGCACGCCGTGACCTCGGTCCCGATGCGGGCACGAGCGTGCCCGAGCAGCAGCCGTTGCGACAGCTCCCGCAGCGACCGGGCGCGCGCGGCCTTCACCGCAGGCGCCACCTGGTCGGACCGCGCCGCGGCCGGCGTGCCGGCCCTCGGCGAATACCGGAAGACGTGCAGGCGCGTGAAGCCGATGCGTTCCACGAACGCGAGCGACTCGGCGAAGTCCGCCTCCGTCTCGCCCGGGAAGCCCGCGATCACATCGGTGGTCACGGAGAGCCCGGGCACCGCCGCGCGGGCAGCCCTGAGCGCCTCGGCGAACCGCTCCGAGTCATAGCCGCGCCCCATCGCGGCCAGCGTGCGATCGCAGCCGGACTGCAGCGGGACGTGCAGGTGCGACACGGTCTTCGGCGAGCCTGAGAGGGCCCCCAGCAGACGCTCGTCCAGATCGAGCGGCTCGATGGAGGAGAGACGGACGCGCCCGATCGGCGTGGCTGCGACCGCGTCGACAAGGGCGGCGAGGTCGGGCGCCCCGGTCGGGTCGGCGTATCGGCCGATGTTCACGCCGGTCAGGACCACCTCGGGAGTGCCGGCTCTCGCGAGTGTCTCGACCCGCGCCACCACCTCGGCTGCAGGCACGCTCCGCGGAAGGCCGCGCGCGTCAGGGACGATGCAGTAGGAGCAGCGGTGGGAGCAGCCATCCTGGACCTTGACCATGACCCGGGTCCGGCCGAGCATCCCGGACGTCACGGCGACGGGGGCGCGGGCCTCGAGGTCCACGCCGGCCAGCTCGGCCACGCGTCGCGGCAACGCCGCCCGGTCGGCCTCCACGACGATCCGTGGATCCAGCGCCTGCAGCCCCTGAGGATCGATGGACGCGAGGCACCCGGTCACGAGGACCGCGCCGGCTCCCCCGCTCAGGGCGTGGCGGATGGCCTTGCGCGCCTTCGCGTCCGCCTCGCCGGTGACCGTGCAGGTGTTGATGACCACGACGTCAGCACACTCGTCGGAGTCCATGACGACCGAGCAGACACCGGCGAGCGCCTCGGCGAGCGCCTCGCTCTCGGTGCGATTGACCTTGCACCCGAGCGTGCGCAGCGCGATCCGTGGCAGCTCAGCGGCCACGGCCACCGAGGGCGCCGAGCTCGTACGCTGTGAGTGCGACCGCGACGACCGCGGCCGTCTCGGTGCGCAGCACGGTGTCTCCCAGCGAGACGATGCGGGCGCCGGCGTCATGCAGGGCCGCGACCTCGGCCGGCTCGAATCCGCCCTCCGGACCGACCACGACCAGCACCGCCGCATCAGCGCTCGCGTTGTGGGCGTCGAGCGCCTCCCCGATGCCGACGGCGGTGGAGGCCGCCTCCTCCCACGGGACCAGCACGACGTCGAAGCGTCCCGTCTCGGCAAGCAGCTCGTCGACGGACATCGCGTCACGTACGAGCGGCACGTCGGGCCGCTGCGACTGCTTGGCGGCCTCCTCGGCGATGCGCCGCCAGCGCTCGCCGCGTCGTCCCGCGCGTTCCTCGTCGAGACGCACGACGCACCGCGCACTCGCGAGCGGCCAGATCTCCGCGACGCCGAGCTCCGTCGACTTCTGGATCGTGAACTCCATGCGTTCGCGACGAGCGACGCCCGCGGCGAGCACGACACGCGGCCGGCGAGGTCGTTCGATCGCCGGGCCGACGTCGGCCGTCACTCGCTCGACCGTCGCCGAGCGCACGGTCGCCTCGGCCTCGCGCCCGTG
>PKWR01000096.1 GCA_003133285.1 Coriobacteriia bacterium | reverse complement strand
ACACCCACACCAGGCCGGCGATGAACGATGCCAGGCCCATCAGGAACATGAGCGCGCTCGCCGTCAGGACGGGCTCGAGCGCGACGACGATGCCGAAGGCCGCCACGAGCACGCCGGAGGCCACGAGCGGGACCCAGGTGCGCCGCAGGGATCCCGCATCGGAGGTGTAGAAGATCGAGGCCATGGGAGCCGCCCTTCGCGGAAGGTGCACCTGCCGGACATGAAGTGTCCCCTGGGGGGAATGGTACGCTTGATGCCGTTCCCCGTCCCGCCTCGAGGAGGGCTCCCATGCCCCGCATCGTGCTCGCGCAGATCGATTGCACCGTCGGCGACATCGCGCGGAACGCCGACCTCATCGTCGACGCCATCCGTTTCGCGCACGTACACGGTGCCGACCTCGTGCTGACCCCGGAGATGGCGCTCGCGGGCTACCCGCCCGAAGACCTCGTCGCCAAGGACCACTTCGTCGACGACATCGCCGAGGCGCTGCAGCGCATCGCTCTGGCCTGCACGGGCGTGACGGCGATCGTCGGCTTCGTCGAGCGTGTCGGTGACGTGCTTCACAACTCCGCCGCCGTGTGCCGGGACGGGGCGATCGCGTCGGTCTACCGCAAGCGGCGGCTCCCCAACTACGGCGTCTTCGACGAGGAGCGCTACTTCGAGCCGGGGAGCGCCCCACTCCTCATCGAGGTCGCGGGGGAGACGTGCGCCGTCACGATCTGCGAGGACATCTGGGTCCCGGAGCTGGTCGCCGAGGCCGCGGCGCTGGGCGCCACCGTCGTGCTCAACATCTCGGCGTCGCCGTTCCACGCCGGGAAGGGGAGCGAGCGCGAGGAGATGCTCCGCGATCGTGCCGCCGGCAACTCCGTCCATCTCGTCTACTGCAACCTCGTCGGCGGGCAGGACGAGCTCGTCTTCGACGGGCGCTCGGTCGTGATCGACCCCGCCGGCAACGTGATGGCCCGCGCCGAGGCCTTCCGGCAGGACCTTCTCGTCGCCGAGGTGCCGGCGGCGCCCCTGGCCGCGCACGAGGACCCGCTCCGCGGCGGGCACGACGAGGTCTGGGGCGCGCTCGTGCTGGGGCTGCGCGACTACTTCCACAAGAACGGGTTCTCCGATGCCGTGATGGGGCTCTCGGGCGGCATCGATTCCGCGCTCACGGCCGTGCTCGCGGTCGACGCCCTCGGAGCGACCCACGTGCACGGCGTGGCGATGCCGTCGCGCTACTCGTCGCCGGGGAGTCTCACCGACGCGGAGGCGCTCGCTCACAATCTCGGGATCGACTACCGCACGCTGCCGATCGAGGCGGGCTTCACGGCGCTGCTCGACACGCTGGCGCCGTCCTTCGACGACCTGCCGCCCGGCGTCACCGAGGAGAACCTGCAGGCGCGCGTGCGGGGCATGCTCCTGATGGCGCTCTCGAACAAGTTCGGCTGGATCGTCCTCGCGACGGGCAACAAGTCCGAGCTGTCGGTCGGCTACTCGACCCTCTACGGCGACATGGTCGGCGGCTTCGCCCCGATCAAGGACCTCTACAAGACGCACGTCTACGAGCTGGCGCGCTGGCGCAACCGTGCCAGCGAGGTCATCCCCGAGGCGAGCATCGAGAAGCCGCCGTCGGCCGAGTTGCGGCCGGGTCAGGCGGACTCCGACTCGCTGCCCGACTACGCGCTGCTCGACCGGGTGCTCGCCGCCTACGTCGAGGACGACCGCTCGGTCGACGAGATCGTCGCGTCAGGTGTCGCCCGGGAGGTGGCCGAGCGCGTCGCGCACATGGTCGACGCGGCCGAGTACAAGCGGCGCCAGGGCCCGCTGGGGATCAGGGTCACGCCCAAGGCCTTCGGCAAGGACCGCCGCATGCCCGTGACGAACCGCTTCCGCGGCTAGGCCGGACGAGAGCCGATGTCGATACCCCGTGAGGTCCTGCGTCGCCCCGACGGCATCGTCGTGGCCATGGTCGACGGCCGGGACCCCGTGCTGCGGGGCGTGGCGGACCTGTGCTACGACACCCTGCACCGGCCGTTCGGCGTGTCGCGCAACGACGCGTGGAACGAGACCGACCCGGCCTCGACGCACCTTCTGGCGCTCGACGGCGACCGGCTCGTCGGTTACGTCAGGCTGATCGCCGAAGGGGGCGGCGCGCACGTGCGCCAGGTGGCCGTGGCCCGGGCCTACCGGAGGCGGGGGATCGCCGCGTCACTGGTCGAGTGCGCGCTCGCGCGGGCGCGGGAGCTGCGAGTGCCGTTCGCGTTCCTCAATGCGCGCGAGAACGCCGTCGGCATCTACGAGCGGCTCGGTTTCCGCGTTGTGGAAGGGCCGTTCCGGATGGGTAGGACCTACCTGAAGCACGTCAGGATGGTGCTGGCACTGTAGGTCCGCGGCGGTGGAAAAGACTGCCGTGTTCACCTACGCTGTGTGGTGCTTCGTGACGGGCGGCAGCAACGCCACCCGCGACAAGTCTAGAGGAGGGAACCGCATGCCCAAGATCACTGCCGCGCACGTGCGCATCCCGGCCGACGTCCCGGCCGGAGCCCGCGAGATCTACGTCGAGAACTATCTGAAGGCGACCCGTGGCACGGGCCGTCTCATGCTCTTCGCATGCGACCAGAAGATCGAACACCTCAACGACGACTTCTTCGGCGAGGGGATCGCCGAGGACGACTCCAGCCCGCTGCACCTCTTCGAGATCGGGTCGAAAGGCGTCATCGGCATCCTGGCCGGGCAGCGCGGCCTGATCGCCCAGTACGCGGCCGACTATCCCGACATCAACTACCTGGTGAAGATGAACAGCAAGACCCACCTGGTGAAGACCTCCCAGGAGGACCCGTACTCGCCGCAGCTCTACGATCTCGAGACCGTCCTGGACCTGATCGACAACGGCGTGAACGTCGTCGGCATCGGCTACACGATCTACCTGGGCAGCGAGTACGAGGCCCAGATGCTGACCGAGGCCTCCCAGCTGATCGCCAACGCGCACTCCGTGGGCCTGCTCACGGTCCTGTGGATCTACCCGCGCGGCAAGGCGGTCGGCGACGAGAAGGCCCCGAGCCTCATCGCCGGCGCCGCGGGCGTCGCATGCTGCATCGGCTCCGACTTCGTCAAGGTCAACCCGCCGAAGGCCACGGAAGCCGGCTCGTCCGCGGTCCTGCTGCGGCAGGCGACCAAGGCGGCCGGCCGCACCGGCCTCGTCTGCGCGGGCGGCTCGACCGTGGACGCCGAGATCTTCCTGAACCAGCTGTGGGAGCAGATCCACGACGGCGGCGCGGTGGGCAACGCCACCGGGCGCAACATCCACCAGCGTCCGCTGCAGGAGGCCATCCGCCTGACCAAGGCGATCAGTGCCATCACCCTCGGCGACATGGGCCTGGCCGACGCCGTCGCGGTGTTCAAGGGCGAGAAGGACTTCTCCATCTAGACGTACGGATCGAGTCCTCGGAACGTCCCGCGGCCCGCCGGCATCACGCCGGCGGGCCGCTCCGCGCCTCCGTACACGTGCGCTTGATGTGCGGTTCACGGTGGTATCATCATGCGGTCCGCCCGCCTCAGCGAGCGGCCGACACCCGACGATCACGAGACGGACAGCATGCCCATCTCCGACTGGTTCAAGGCGCGCGAACAGCGCAACTACACGACACCGACCGAGGCCGCCACCACGTCGGACCTCCCCGACGGCGTCTGGGTCCGCTGCGAGGGATGCAAGCGCACCCTGTACATGGGCGACCTCGAACGCGAGCTGATGGTGTGTCCGACCTGCGGGCGGCACCACGACCTCTCGGCCCCCGAGCGCCTCGCCATGCTTCTCGACGAGGGGTCTTTCGAGGAGGTCGACGCGCACCTCCGCTCCGTTGATCCCTTGCAGTTCACGTCCGGCAAGGTCTACTCCGAGCAGGTCGCGGCCGCCGTGCAGCGGACGGGCCTCGGCGAGGCGATCGTCACGGGTCGCGCCACCATCGGCGGTCACCGCGCGATCGTCGGCGTCATGGACTTCCGCTTCATCGGCGCCTCGATGGGCTCCGTCGTCGGCGAGAAGGTCACCCGCGCGTTCGAGCTGGCCTTGGCCGAGCGCACGCCGCTCGTGCTGGTCACCGCCTCAGGCGGCGCCCGCATGCAGGAAGGCATGCTCTCACTCATGCAGATGGCGAAGACCGCCGCAGCCGCCACGCGGCTGGCTGCCGCCGGCGTGCCGTACATCGTCGTGCTCACGAATCCCACGATGGGCGGCGTCACCGCCTCGTTCGCCACGCTGGGTGACGTGCTGATCGCCGAACCGGGGGCCCTGATCGGCTTCGCCGGGCCGCGGCTCGTCGAGCAGACGATCCGCAAGAGCCTGCCCAAGGGCTTCCAGAGCTCGGAGTTCCTGCTCGAGCACGGCATGATCGACATGGTCGTCGACCGCCGCGAACTCAAGGACCGTGTGGCGCTCCTGCTGTCCTATCTGACGGCGGGGGATGAGTGACGTGGCGAGGAGATTCGTGATGGAGTTCGAGCGGCCGCTCGACGAGCTCGAAGACAAGCTCGCCTCGCTCAAGCACCTCGACGTGTCGGAGCAGCCCGACCTTGCGGCCGAGATCGCGGGACTCGAGGCCGAGATCGCCCGTCTGCACGAGACCCTCTACGCCGAGCTGACCCCGTGGGAGCGCGTCCAGATCGCGAGGCACCCGGAGCGTCCGAAGACGGACGACTACCTCCAGGCGCTCTTCACCGACGTGGTCGAGGTGCACGGCGACCGGCTCTTCGGCGACGACGAGTCGGTGTTCGCCGGCTTCGCGACGCTGCAAGGCCGCAAGGTGGCCGTGCTCGGTCACCGCAAGGGCAAGAACACCACCGAGAACGTCCGGCGCAACTTCGGTTCGCCGCACCCCGAGGGATTCCGCAAGGCCGAGCGCCTGATGCACCTGGCCGACCGGTTCGGCATGCCGATCGTGAGCTTCCTCGACACCGCGGGCGCGTATCCCGGCCTCGACGACGAGGACCGCGGCCAGGCGCTGGCCATCGCCGACTGTCTCGCCGCGCTGTCCTCGGTCAGGGTCCCGGTCGTGGTGGTCGGCATCGGCGAGGGCGGTAGCGGCGGAGCCCTCGCGATCGGCTTCGGCGACCGTCTCATCATGCTCGAGAACGCCTACTACTCGGTCATCAGCCCCGAGATGTGCGCCACGATCCTGCACAAGGACGCGCGGCGCGCCTCGGAAACGTCGGCTTGCCTGCAGCTCACCGCCGACGACCTCGTGCGCCTCGGCCTTGCCGACGCCGTGGTGGCCGAGCCGCGCGGCGGCGCCCACCGCGACCCCGAGATGGTGTTCGACGGCGTGCGGACGGCGCTCAGCGCCGCGCTCGAGTCGCTCTCAGCCGTCGATCGCGCGACGCTGCCCGACACGCGCTATGAGCGGCTCCGCCGGATCGGGGAGGTCGCGGGGGGATAGCCGCGGCTCGCGGGTATCATGAGGGCGACGGGGAGCGCGTGCCGCGCCCCGAAGATGCTTCCTCCGAAGGAGCCCGCTGCCATGATCCCGCCCACTGCCATCCGTCGCGTCGGTATCGTCTTCTCCGGAGGCCCGGCGCCTGCGGCCAATGCGGTCATCTCGGCCGCGGCGATGAACTTCCTCAACTGCGGCGTCGAGGTCATCGGCTTTCTCGACGGCTACGAGTGCCTCGAGCAGTGTTCGCCGCGATGCTCGATGGTCGAGGGCGACCACTACCTGCGCCTGTCGATCGACGACGTCTCGGGCATCCGGAATCGCAGGGACATCATCCTTCGTACGTCACGCGCGAATCCGGGCAAGGCGATCCGTTCGCTCGACGATCTCAAGGACCCCGTGAAGAACGCGAGACTGATGTCCGTCTACCACGGGCTGGAGTCTCTGGAGATCGACGGCCTCATCTCGATCGGCGGTGACGACACGCTCAAGACGGCGAACTACCTCTACGAGATGCAGCAGGTGGTTCCGGGGCTGCGGCCCATCTCCGTCATCCACCTCCCCAAGACGATCGACAACGACTACTACGGCATCGACTGGACGTTCGGCTTCACCTCCGCAGCGCACTTCGCCGCGATGGAGATCGTCAACATCGGCGCAGATGCGAAATCGACGAAGTGCTGGTACGTGCTCGAGATCATGGGCCGCAAGGCAGGCTGGCTGACCTATGCGGCCGGTATCGCGGGCGAGGCCACGCGCATGATCTCCGTAGAGGACGTCGACGATACGTGGGACCTCAATGCGGCCGCCGAGGAGATGGTCGACCTCATGCTCACGCGGGCGGCAGACCGGCGGGAGTACGGCGTCATCTGCGTAGCCGAGGGCCTCGCCGAAAAGCTGCCCGAAGACCAGCGGCCCCGCGAGGTCGACTCGCACGGCAACTCGATGCTCGGCTCGGTCAGGGTCGGCGACCAGTTGAGCGCCGCGATGGAGAAGGCCTATGCGGAGCGGACCGGGGTCGACATCAAGGTGCGCAGCAAGCAGATCGGCTACGAGGCGCGGTGCGCTTCGCCGGTCGCCTTCGATATCCTCCTGGGCAGCCAGCTCGGGGTGGGAGCGTACCGCGCGCTGGTAGTCGAGGACCTGAGCGGTCACATGGTCTCAGTCCGCGACCAGCTGCAACTCGTCTACGTGCCCTTCGGCGATCTCATCGACCCGGAGACGCTGCGGACGCGCGTGCGCTTCATCGACAGGGACTCCGACTTCTACCGGCTGGCGCGGGCGCTGGAGTACGGCAGCGCCGACACCCACCCCGTGCGGCCGAAGGACGCAGGTTAGCTGCGGTTTCTAGCAGAGAATGGCACGGCGCTTGTTGTAGGGTCGTCGGGACACCACGTCTGGAGGGGCATGAAGCGTTTCGTTGCCATAGTCACGGTCGCGGTCTTGGTCCTCGCCATGTCGGCGGGGTCCGCTTTCGCGTACTCGTGCGTCGGCAGCCCCTGCTGCGGCATGCCTGCTGCTGCGTCCGCATCGGCGTGCGCGCCTGCGTCGACCGCGGCGTGCCCGATGGATGCCGGAACGGTCATGCAGCACTCCGCATGCGTGCGCGGCGACAAGAGCCAGCCGCTGGGTGTCACCTCGGTCCAGTCCCCGCACGACCTCGGTGCGGTGTGTGTGGCCGGCGCTTCGGTGCCGAGCTCGCACACCTTGGGGGCCCTGCCCGCCTCGGCGTTCGCTCCGGACGCCCGAGGGGCGCCTCACCTCACCTCGGTCCTCCGCATCTGATCCCTCTCCTCCGACCGGTCCCTCGGCGTTTCCTGCTGGGGTGACCGTCGTCCGGGGCACGTCTGTGCCCCGGAGTCCGCTTCCCACTCGCGCCGCAAGACGGGCACTATGGGAGCCACAACGGATGAGAGGCTCGTCCACCCGTGAATCTGTTCCTGTCTCTGTTCGCCGTAGGCCTGGTCACCAGCATCCACTGCGTCTTCATGTGCGGTGGGCTCGTGCTGACCTACGCAGTCAAGGGCACCGAAGAGGGCCCGTGGTACCGGCGGCTCGTGCCGCATCTCGCCTACCAGGGTTCGAAGGTGCTCAGCTACGCCACTGTCGCGCTGATCCTGGGAGGGATCGTGGCGCTGCTCGGCCGCGCCGTCGACATCACGCCGTTCCGCAACTGGCTGATGGTCGTGGCCGGTACCTACATGCTTCTGCTGGGCGTCTCGATGACCGGCAAGGTCAAGGCCCTGCGCTACCTCACGCCGCGTCCGCCGAAGTTCCTGGTCAAGGCGCTGTCGAGCGAGCGCAAGAAGGCGACCTCCGACGCCGTCGAAGGACATGCGTCTCTGGCGACTCCGGTCATCTTCGGCCTGCTCACCGGACTGATGCCCTGCGCGCCGCTGATCGCGGCCCAGGCCTCGGCCGTGGCCTCGGGTTCCCCGCTCCTGGGTGCGTGGGGGATGGTGGGCTTCGGCCTCGGCACCATGCCGCTGATGCTCGTCTTCGGGTTCGCCTCATCGCTGCTCTCGCGGCAGTTCCAGGCGCGTCTCCAGATCGTCGCGGCGGTCGCGGTGATGATCTTCGGCATCGTCATCCTCAACCGGGGGCTGATGCTCGTGGGGTCGCCGGTCACGTTCGATAGCGTCCGCACCGCGGCGGTCGGCGGGTCGGTCGCGTCCATGCAGGGTCAGTACAAGACGGGCGCCGACGGCGTCGCCGAGATCCCGCTCGCCATCGTGAACACGGCGTACGTCCCGCAGACGGTGACGATCCCGGCCGACACGACGGTGCGTCTGGTCGTCGACCGCCGCGAGGACAACGCATGCTCGGACCAGCTGAGCATCCCGGCAGCCAAGGTGCTCGCCGACCTCAAGGCCAACGGGGTCACCGACGTAACGGTGCCGCCGATGAAGGCGGGCACGTACACGCTGACCTGCGGCATGGGCATGATGTCCGGAAGCATCGTCGTCGGCGCGGCGCTGGCCGGCGGGAACGGCGGCATGCCGTGGCTGGTCCCGGTCGCCCTCGCGGCGCTCCTGGCTTTCGGCTACGGCCTCTACCACCGCAGGCGTACCACCAAGGCACGGCCCGGCGCTTCCCGCGCAGCCGACGGCACGCTGTGGGGCTTCCAGCCCTTCGAGCTCGTCATCGGCGCGACGATCATCGTCATGGCCATCATCATCGGACTCGCGTCCGGAGGATTCTTCCGCTAACTCAGACCGCCGGCGGCAACGCCGCCGGCTCCAACGAAGGGACCGAACAAACATGAGCAACAAGACCAAGGCCGCCACCGTGTCGCCGGCCGTGCGCTGGGCGCTCGTCCTCATGCTCGCCGTGCTGGCGTTCTTCGCGACGTACCGTTACGCGATAGCGCGCGGCTCGGTGACCCCGTCCGCGGTCGCCTCCGGGCCTATCGCGGCTCCCGGCTCCACCGGTGCCACCGGCGGTTGCTGCGGCGGCAAGGCTGCGGCCAGTGCCGCGGGTGGCACCGGTGCGACCGGCGCGGCCACCGGCGGCTGCTGCGGCGGCACCGGGGCCCCCGCGGGCGCTCAGAAGCCGAAGTCGGCTACCGTGAGCGGCGCCGTGCAGAAGATCACGATCGACACGTCGAAGGGCTACTACAACCCCTCCACGGTCAACCTGAAGGCTGGCGTGCCCGCCGAGATAACCTTCACGCAGTCCTCGGGATGTCTCGCACAGGTGCAGTCGTCCGACCTCAACTTCTCTGAGGACCTCACCGGCGGCCCCAAGACCATCAAGCTCGGTGCGCTCAAGGCCGGCACGTACGCGTTCTCCTGTGGGATGCAGATGCAGTTCGGCTCCATCGTCGTGAAGTAGAGGACCGAAGATGCCCAACGTCACCACCAGTCAGCCCGTGCGCCTCAGCGTTGTGGGGATGCACTGCCACGCATGCGAGAAGCTCGTGTCCGGAACGATCGGCGACGTCTCAGGCGTCGAGTCGGTGACCGCCGACGCGGCCGCAGGGTTCGTCGACGTCACGCTCGCCCCCGGCGACGTGCCGGTGGACGCGCTCGCCGCGGCCGTCGTCGCGGCCGGGTTCCAGCCGGGCGAGCCGTTCGTGCTCGAACCCGGCGCCGTTCCCGCGCCGGCACCCGCTCCCGCCGTCGAAGCACCTGCCGAGGCGGAGCCGGTGAAGGCGTGCCCCGTCATGCCCGCGGACGAGCCGTCCCCGGTCACGGCGCCTCCCGCCGTCGCATCGACGGCTGCGCTGCGCGATGCCACCTTCGGCATCACCGGCATGACCTGCGCGTCGTGCTCGGCCGTCGTGGAGAAGGTCGTCGGCAAGCTGCCGGGCGTCGCATCCTCGAACGTGAACCTCGCCATGGAGCGCCTGTCGGTCTCCTACGATCCGGCCACGGTCGACGAGGCCGGCATCATCGACGCCGTGAAGCGCGCCGGCTACGGAGCGCTGCCGCTCGACTCCGGCGCTCCGGCCGCAGGTGCGGCCGCGTCGTCATCGACCGAGGCGACCGTGACGCTGGGCATCCTCGGGATGACCTGCGCATCATGCTCGGCCGTGATCGAGAAGACCCTGAACCGCATGGCGGGCGTCGCCTCGGCGAGCGTCAACCTGGCCAACGAGACCGCGACGGTCACCTTCGACCCGACCGTGCTGGGCATCGACGCGCTCATCGGGGCGGTGCGGGGTGCCGGCTACGACGCCATGCTCCGCGTCGAGACCGCCGTCGCGGGCGAGGACCCCAACGACGCGCAGCGCGAGGCGCAGATGGCGCATTGGCGTCACGAGCGCCGCCTGTTCATGCTCTCGCTGGTGCTGGCCGTCCCGGCGTTCCTGATCTCGATGGTGCCGCCGTTCATGACGGCGGTGCCCACGGCGCTGGCCAACCTGCTCGCGAACACCATCGGCGGCGCCTGGGACCCGATGATGGTCGGCAGGTACCTCGCCTTCGCGCTGGTGACGCCGGTGCAGTTCATCGCCGGCGCGCAGTTCTATCGCGGCTTCTGGCACGCGCTCAAGCGCCGCAGCGGCAACATGGACACCCTTATCGCCATCGGCACGTCCGCGGCGTACTTCTACAGCGTCGCGGCCACCTTCGTCCCGCAGCTGCAGAGCGAGCCGGTCTTCTTCGAGACCTCCGCGCTGCTGCTCACCTTCGTGATCCTGGGCAAGTTGCTCGAGGCCCGCGCGAAGGGCCGCACCGGTGACGCGATCAAGAAGCTCATGGGACTGGCCGC
>PKWR01000112.1 GCA_003133285.1 Coriobacteriia bacterium | reverse complement strand
GACATCACCCGCGAGGGCTACGAGCGATGCGTGGAGTGTGCGGCATGCAGACAGTAGACACCTCTGTCGAGATCCCGAACGCGTCTGCGGCGACGCTCGAGCGTCTGGCCGAGATACGCCGGCTTGCGGAGGCAGCCATCGGCAAGCCCNNGACGTGAAGCCGCTCATGAGCGGCTTCACGTCCGATGAGTCCGAGCGCTCGGCGTCGTACTTCCAGATGGACCGGACCGCGATCTACGAGCGCGTCGCCGAGGACTTCGGCGGCGCCATCGAGATCATGGGTGCCGAGGAGGCGTTGGTGCGCTATCCGGACGAGATGGCCGAGCGCTTCTGGTGGCGCGCCGTGGCGCCTGACAAGGACAAGTACGCGGCGCTCGTCGCGTTGCACCAGACGGAGGGGTACTTCATCCGGGTGAAGGCCGGCCAGCGGGTGGAGAAGCCCATCCAGGCCTGCCTGTTCATCAGCGAGAGTGACGTGAGCCAGAACCTGCACAACGTCATCGTCGTGGAGGACGGCGCCGAGGCCAACGTCATCACCGGCTGCAACATCGGCGCAGGCGTGCGTGAGGGCCTTCACGCCGGCATCAGCGAGTTCTATGTCGGCAAGAACGCCAAGCTCACATTCACCATGGTCCACAACTGGGACAAGGAGTTCAGCGTGCGTCCGCGCACGACCGCCGTCGTGGACGACGACGGCGTCTTCATCAGCAACTACGTGCTCCTGAAGCCCGTGCGCTCGATCCAGGCGTTTCCCGTGGCGCGGCTTCAGGGCGAGCGGTCGCGCGCGCTGTTCACCACCATCGTGTGCGGACTGGAAGACTCGGTCATCGACCTGGGCACCGAGACGCAGCTCATCGGCGCCGGTTCGCGCTCGGAAGCCGTGGCGCGCACCGTGTCACGCGACCGCTCCACGGTCTACTCGCGCGGCAGGCTGGTTGCCAGGACGAACGACTGCAAGGCGCATCTGGACTGCCGCGGGATCGTGCAGTCCGAGGACTCGACGCAGTGGGCGATCCCCGACCTCGCGAGCGAAGGAGCGCCCGGCGCCGAGCTGTCGCATGAGGCCGCCATCTCGCCGATCGCCGCCGAGGAGGTCTACTACCTGATGAGCCGGGGCGTGCCCAAGGACGAGGCGATCTCGACCATCACCCGCGGGTTCCTCGACCTCGAGATCCCGGGACTGCCGGCGGCGCTCAGGAAGCGGATCGACGACGCCATCGCAGAGACGAGCCGCGAGTCGATGTAGCGGCGCGGCTACCCGATGCCGAGGCCCGTGTTCCGCGCGTGCGCCGACATCGTGTGCGCGGCCGCGAGCGGTTCCGGCACCCGCCGGTGCCCGCTCGACCACGCCAGCGCGAGCGCGATGGCACTGTCCAGATCCACGAGGTGTCCGGGCGAGACGTAGACAGGCTTCACGCCGGCCTTCAGCCTGATCGACGCACCCTGCGCGCCCCACTCCTTGGTCAGCACATAGAAGTCGCCCCGCTGCGGCCCCGGCAGGTGGTCGATCGCGTGGAACGGCGTCTTGGGCACGCCGATCGTGGGCACGCCGAGCAGCACGCCGACGTGCGAAGCCAGCCCGAGGCCGCGCTCGTGCACGACGCCGTGACCGTCGAGGAACACGAGGTCAGACGTGACATCGAGCGCCTCGAGCGCCTCGAGCGTGAGGCGGCCCTCGCGGAAGGCCAGGTAGCCGGGGGCGTAGGGGCCGTCAGGCTCGCCCGGGACGACTGCGGACGCCACGACCCGGAACCGGCGGTCCATCACCACCGCGGCCGCCCACGCGCGCGAGCCGTCCTTCGAGTAGCCGACGTCGACGCCGGCGGCCACCAGCGGCGCCCCCGGTCCGATCGACGGCAGCGGGCGCAGCACCACCTGAGCGGCAAGGCGCTCTTGGATGGCGGCGGCCTCGGACAACGGGACGCGCCACGGGTGCACGAGGTCCTCACGGGAGGGTGTCATCCCGGCTCAGCCCTTCACGACGCCGATCGGGATCAGGCGTGTGGTCGGCTCGACCAGGTCGCGCTGCCACCGCATCACGTCCTCGATGTCCTTGTACGCCTCGGGCGCCTCCTCGGCCACGGCGCGTTTGCTGGCGGTGACCAGCCGGACGCCGCTGCTCTCCAGCTCGGCGAGCACGTGTTCGCGCGACAACGCCCGCATCGCCGCCTTGCGGCCCATCGCCCGGCCTGCGCCGTGGCTGCACGACTCGAAGGAGTCCGGGTTGCCGAGACCCTCCCCGATGTAGGAGGCGGTGCCCATCGAGCCCGGCACGATGACCGTGCCCCGCGCCCGGACCGCGCCCTTGCGGTGCACCACAACCTTCTCGCCGAAGTGCTCCTCCACGGCCGCGTAGTTGTGATGGACGTCGATCGCGGGACCGGGTTCCGCCGCGGGAAGCCGACGGGCGATCGCGAGCTGCACCGCCTCCGCCATCAGACGCCGGTTCTCGGCGGCGAAGCGCAGGCACCAGTCCATCGCGGCGAGGTACTCGGCGCCGGCCGCGCTCCCGATCTCGAGGTGCGCAAGGCCCCACTCGAGCGGGACCTCGGATGCGCGGCTGCGGTTGTCATCGCGCGCGACGTGGTCGTAGCGCTCGGCCGTCTGCAGGCCCACGTTGCGCGAGCCGGAGTGGATCATCGCCCACACCACGCCGCTCGCGTCGACCTGCAGTTCGATGAAGTGGTTGCCGCCGCCCAGCGTCCCGAGCTGGCGTTCGGCCCTGGCCATCTGCTCGCGCAGGACCGGGATGTCGGGGACCTCGTCGAACAGGTCGGTGCGGTCCGCCTGACTGGTGTCGTGCCAGTGGAAGCCCTGCGGAACCGACCGCTGTATGTCGTGGAGGATGGCGTCACGCACCGGCAGCAGCTCCTCGGCGGTGACGCCAGTCTTCCATGTGCGCATGCCGCAGCCGATGTCGAGTCCGACGGCATGGGGGATGACCTGCCCTTCGGCAGCGAGCACCCCGCCGATCGGCATGCCGTAGCCGATGTGCGCGTCGGGCATGAGTGCGATGTGGCCGGCCGCGAACGGCAGGTTGGCGAGGTGGCGCGCCTGGTCGAGAGTCTGTTCGTCGACCGCTTCGCCTCAGACCAGGATAGGAACGTGCTCCGTGGTGATGGTCTTCACGGCGCTCCACTCACTTCCCGAGGAACCGGTCGAACCACGCGAGCGCGAGGTCCGCCGCCTGCGCGAGCGTCCCGGGCTCCTCGAAGAGGTGCGTCGCCCCGGGCACGATCTCGAGGCGCGCTCGCGCCGACGTTGCCGACGGCAACGTCGGCGAAGCCCGGCCGCGCGAGCAGGTCGCGGATACGCCGATCTCGTCGTCCATGGCGACCTCCCTCACACGGTGGGCCGCAAGTCCACGCGTCCCGACTCGTACAAGGCGAGGAGCGCAGAGACCACGCCCGGGTCGTACCTCTCGGCGTGATCGGTCAGCTCGGCCACGGCCAGATCCAGTCCGAGGGCCGGACGATAAGGCCGGTGCGACGCCATGGCTTCCACCACGTCGGCGACCGCCAGCACCCGCGACGCGAGCGGGGTGTCCTTCCCCTTCAGACCGGAGGGGTACCCGGAACCGTCCCAGCGCTCGTGGTGCGCGAGCACGGTGTCGGCGATCGGCCACGGGAAGTCGACGTCCTTCAGGATCGTGTAGCCGGCCTGCGAGTGCTCCTTGATGAGGGCGAACTCGACATCCGACAGTAGCCCCGGCTTCGTCAGTATCTCGGCAGGCACGCCGAGCTTGCCGATGTCGTGCACGAGGCCGGCCATCTCGATGGCGTCGATGTCGCCCTCAGGCAGGTGCATCTCTTCGGCGATCAGCTTGGCGAGCCTGGCGACGCGCACCTGGTGGCCCTGAGTGTAGGGGTCCCGGGCCTCGACGATCCTGCCCATCGCCTCCGCCACGCCGTAGACCATGCGCTCGAAGCGCGCGTTGCTCTGCCGCAGGTTCGAGTCGCTCGCGAGGAGCGCCGCGCGCTCCTCCTCGCCGACGATGGCGATCGCGAAGAGGGCCGCGAGCCGCTCCACCGTCGCAAGGTCCTCATCTGTGTAGCCGTCCGGCGCGTTGCCGACCGCGATCTGGGCGACGAACCTGCCCTCCGCGATGGCGGGCACCGACAGGAGACTCGTGATCGGGGCGTGCTTCCCGGGCGTCTCGGCGAGTGCCGGGACGCTTGCAGCTGAGTTCGTGTAGAACGCCTCCCCGGCGTTCGGAAGCCAGTCCCACGAGTGGGTGTGCGGAGGCATCGCGCCAGGCTCCGGGCCCTGGCCCGCGCCGGTCACCGGGGTGTCGCCCGCGGAGGTCGCGGCGCCGCTCAGGTTCGCCGCCGGATCGCGCAGGGCGATGAAGCCGCGGGGGCTGCCGGTGAGCTCTTTGGCGTCGGCCAACACGAGGTCGGCGAGTTCCGCGATGGACGGCTTCGCGGCCACCATCGCTGTCGACAGCGAGGCGATGGCGCGATCCAGCGCGGCGTCCCGCACTATCGCCTCTCCGGCCAGCTTCAGTCCGGTGATGTCCTGAGCCGTTCCACGCAATCCGATGATCTTGTTGTCTGCATCGCGTTTGACCTCGCCGCGAGCGGTCATCCATCTCTCTGTGCCGTCCGGGCGCACCTGCTCCAAGTCGAGTCCGTATGGCTCGCCCGTTTGCATGCTCATCTTCACCGCCGCGTCCAGTCGTGCGGCGCTCTCAGGGCTGTAAGTCTTCAGATGTTCCTCGTATGCGGGTGGCGGCTGTTTCGGGTCGAAGCCATAGACGCGGAAGAGTTCGTCGGACCACACGATGGTGTCGGTTGTTGCATCCCAGTCGAAACTGCCGAAGCAACCGATCCGCTGCGCCTCCATCAGCTCGACTTCGTTCTTGCGAATGGCGTCGTCGGACTGCTGGCGGCCGATCGCGTAGGCGATCGCCCGTGTCAGGAGCTCCCCGTCCACCTTGTCTTTGACGAGGAAGTCCTGCGCGCCCTCCCGGACGGCCCGGATGGCCAGCTCGACGTCCGAGTTGCCGGTCAGCACGACGAGGGCGACGCCGGGAGCCGCGTCGCGCAGGCGAGCGAACGTCTCGAGTCCTTGGCTGTCGGGCAGCCCCAGGTCGAGCAGCGCCACATCGATGTCGGCGGTTGCGAGCCGCTCGATCGCGCTCGCCAGCGTGTCGACGCTCTCCGCTGTCACACCGCCGCCGCTCTCGCGGAGCATCTCCATGATCAGCCTGACGTCACCGGGGTTGTCCTCGACGATGAGGACCCTGCGAACTTGATCCATGGCGCATCACCTGCCGGGATTCTCAGTCGCCTGTCGGGAGCTTCACGATCGCCAGCCAGAAGTCCTCGATCGATCGAACGACGTTCTCGAACTGGTCGAGGTCGACCGGCTTGGTTATGTAGCAGTTCGCGTGGAGGTCGTAGGCCTTCAGGATGTCGACCTCGGCGGACGACGTGGTCAGGACGACGACGGGGATCTTACGGAGCTCCGGGTCGCCCTTGATCTCGGCGAGCACCTCGCGGCCGTCCATCCTCGGCAGGTTGAGGTCGAGGAGGACCATATCCTGGGGTGGGGCGTCGGCATAGGCGCCTTCTCGGCGCAGGAACGCGAGCGCCTCGACGCCGTCGGTGACGACGTTGAGCGTGTTGCGGATGCGACCTTCCTTCAGCACCTCCTGCGTCAGACGAACGTCGCCAGGGTTGTCCTCTACGAGCAGGATCTCGATCGGTGAGTGATCGCCTTGTGCCCTCATGCTCATGCCTCCTTGTCGCCCCGGAGTGTGAAGTAGAACGTGGAGCCGACCCCCGGCGCCGACTCTACCCAGATCCGTCCACCGTGCCGGTCGATGATGCGCTTGCAGATCGCGAGCCCCATGCCGGTGCCCGGATAGTCGGCCCTCGACCGCAACCGCTGGAAGATGACGAAGATGCGGTCGAAGTACTCGGGGTCGACACCGATCCCGTTGTCCGCGACGGAGAAGACCCACTCGCCGTCGGCCTCGCGGGCCGACACGTGCACCTTCGGCGACTCGTCACGGCGGAACTTGATCGCGTTGGCGATGAGGTTCTGGAAGACCCGGCCGATCTGCGTCGGATCGCACGACACGACGGGCAGGGGATCGTGCGTCACCGTCGCGCCCGCTTCGGCGATCATCTGTTCGAGCGCGCGGAGCACGTCGCCGAACACCATCTCGAGGTCGGTCGGCGAGAAAGGAGCCCCCTGCGTCCCGACCCTCGAATACGCCAGGAGGTCTTTGATGAGCGTCTGCATCCGGTTGGCGCCGTCGACCGCGTAGGCGATGAACTCGTCGGCGTCGGAATCGAGCCTGCCCTGGTAGCGGCGCTGCAGCAGCTGGGTGTAGCTCGAGACCATCCGCAGCGGCTCCTGCAAGTCGTGTGACGCGATGTACGCGAACTTCTCGAGCTCGGCGTTGGAGCGCGCAAGGTCCTCGCTGCGCGCCCGGAGTTCCTCGTCGGCGCGTTTGCGCTCGGTGATGTCACGCTTGATGGAGAGGAGGAACGTGCGACCCTCCGACTCGATCGCCCGCACGCTGACCTCCATGTCGAAGAGGGTACCGTCCCTGCGCACGTGCTTCGCCTCAAAGACGCGCGAGCCCTCGCGCTTCGCGAGTTCGGCTTCCTCCCTCGCCCGATCGCGCGTGCCCGGGTCATGGAGGTCTGCCAGCGTCATCCCGAGCAGCTCCTCGCGCGTGTAGCCGTACACCTCGGACGCCGCGTCGTTGACCTGGATGATGCGGAGGTCCTCATCGGCCAGCATCACGACGTCGTTCGCGTACTTCGTGAGGAGGTCATACTGCTGGGAGAGGAGGCGGGAGGCGCGCTCGGACTCCAGGTCCTTGCGGTAGTAGGCCGCGGTCCGCTGACGCCACGCGAGCCCGAATCCCAGTCCGATCACCAGGGTGACGAGCACGACGGCCACGAGGATCAGGCGCTCCCTGGCGGACAGGTCCTGGTACACCTCGGCGAGGTCGACCTTCGCCACGATGTACCACGACGTGCCGGCCACGGGGCCGACGGCCGCGAGGACTTGCTGCCCCCGGTAGTCGGCCCCCTCGACCACCCGCCGTGTGCCACTGAGCGCCATCACCGCCGGCATGTCCGTGCGAGTCAGAGGGGCGCTGAGCTTCAGCGCTGTTCCCTCTTGGAACCGCAGCTCGTTCAGGAAGAGGACATCGCCGGCGCTCCGGCGCACGAGGAGCGTCTCGGAGGTGGGACTCTGTGTCGGCCACCCAAGAAGCGGGTAGAGCGCCTCGACGGGGTCACGATGCAGGATGAGGACGGTCTGCGCGGCGGTGCCGCCGCAACGCAGGGGCGCCACAACGTCGAGCCGGGGACGCCCCGTCACCGGGTCGAGGAACAGATCGGTCATCGTGGTCTCCGACGTGGGCAGGACCGCACGCAGCTCGGCGGTGTCCGACGCGTCGGGAGCCGACCCGCCCGTGCTCGAGACCCAGCGCGACCCGTCGAGGGTCATGAT
>PKWR01000136.1 GCA_003133285.1 Coriobacteriia bacterium | reverse complement strand
CTGACAGAAGACGGCCTCCGGGTAGCCGGTGCGCAACTCGCGATGGTGGTCGACGCGCGCGACCGGTGTGCCGCCGGCCGCGACCTCGGCGAAGGGCAGGTCGGAGAGGCGCTTCTCGGCGTCCTCGAGGTCCACGGTGCCGTCCGCGACGGCGGCGAGAAGCTGGCGGAGCGTAGCGGGGTCCATGAGGTCCTCCGTCCGGGGGCCCGCGTCCGCGCACAAAGCGCAGGTCGCGTGCCCGTTGCGGCCCGTCGCTCGTGGCGTGGGCCGGGCAGGTTCGTCGTATACTCCTTTGAAGTGTAGCGGGGGAGGGTCGCTGATGCGTGTCGAGCTGGTCATAGCCATCGTCGCACTGGTCGTCGCGGTGCTCGCTCTCGCGTGGGCGTTCGCCCTCGCGCAGCGCCTGCGTCGGCTCATGGCCGCACGCGGCGAACTGGGGCGCATGGCCGCCGCGGGCGACTTCGCAGGCATCGCGCAGACCGTGCAGCTGCGGCTCGACGAACTGGACGCGGCGGACGTTCGCCTGCGCGCCGACGACGAGGCGCTCGCCAGGCTCCTGGGCCGGGCGATCCGCCACCTCGGCATCGTGCGGTTCGACGCGCTCCCCGGCGACGTGGGCGAGAACTCGTTCGCCGTCGCCCTGCTCGACGATTCGGCCACCGGGTTCGTGCTGACCTCGATGTACGGCCGCGGCGCCTATCGCCTCTACGCCAAGCCCATCGCCGACGGTCTCGCGGAGCTCGTTCTCACCGAGGAAGAGACCCGGGCCTGCGAGCGCGCGTTGCACGGCACCGGCCTGAGGGTCGCATCCGAGGGGAGACGCCGCCATGGCCGAGACGGATAGGCCCCAGGCCTCGGCCGGCACGCACGGCGCCTCATCGCGCGACGTCCGGACGCCGGGGATCTCGATGGGCCGCTGGCCCGCGCTGCGCTTCGCCGACTACCTCTCGGTCAGCGCGCGCGTGGCCATGGCGTGCATCCTGGGCGGGATGTACGCGTTCGGCATCCTGCATCCGCAGCCGAACGCCAGCCCGGCGCTGCTCGTCGGGCTGGGGATCCTGGGCGCCAGCGCCGTGTTCAGCGTGCTCTCCTTCTTCGTGTGGAGGCAGCAGCCGCGCCGGGTGCTGCTCCAGTTGCTGGTGCCCGACCTCGTGGTGTCGGCGCTGCTCATCTGGGCGCTCGCCAGCTACCAGGACCCGATCTACCCTTGGATGATCGGTCTCGCGATCATCCTCGGCTCCGGCACGAACCGGCGCGACGCGTCGATCTTCGCCGCCATCGTGAGCCTCACGTATCTCGGGGCGCATACCGTGGCCCACGGGATCATGGACCCGGGCNNCCGAGCGCGAGATGCACTTGCGCCGCAGCCAGCGCGAGTACCACGACCTGAACGAGAACCTGCGCCGCAGGCTCACGGAGCTGCGCGCCATCTCCGAGATCACCGAGCTCATCCATTCGACTCTCGACTTCGAGCAGGTCGGACAGCTCGTCCTGGAGATCCTCTCGAAGGTCATCGACCTGCCCGGAAGCGCGCTGTTCATCATCGACAAGGGGCGCGACGAGACGGTCTTCAGCGCCTCGTTCGGCCTCGCGCCGGGGTTGACCAAGCGCACGCCCTACGCCTACGGCCCGGATGCGCAGATCCACGGCGAGGAGATGTTCGCCTGCACCACGCTGATGGATCGCGGCGGGTTGATGGTCATGTTCTGCGCCTCCGGCGAGCGTCTCGAGCGCCTGGGGAGCGAGGACCGTCTCGTGCTCACCTCCGTGGCCAACGAGCTGGCAGTGGCCGTGGAGAACTCCGAGCTGTACAAACTGACCCGCCGCCTCGCGGTCACCGACGAGCTGACCGGGCTGTACAACTATCGCTACCTGCTCGAGCGCGCCGAGGAAGAGATCGGCCGCGCGAAGCGTTTCGGCCGCAGCCTGTCTCTGCTGATGATCGATGCGGACGAGTTCAAGGTCTACAACGACACGAACGGCCACGTCGCCGGCGACGTGGCGCTTGCCGAGTTCGCGACCGCGATGCGCGGCGCGGTCCGCGACATCGACATCGTGTGCCGCTACGGCGGCGAGGAGTTCGCGATCCTGCTGCCCGAGACCGATGGAGAAGGCGAGCGCACCGAGCAACTGACGGTCTCCATCGGACTGTCGACCTATCCGGGCACCGCCCAGGACCGCGAGGCGCTCCTGCGGCGCGCCGACGACGCGCTCTACGTCGTCAAGCGTTCCGGCCGCAACCGTGTCAGCGCGTCGCCCCTGGGCGTCGACGCCCTGCGCGCCCGCGACCTCGAGATCGAGCGTGAGGCGCAGCGCGAGCCACTGGCAGAGGGGGTGCTGTGATGGCGCGCCGCGCCTTCCTGGGACCGGCGGGGACCTTCACCGAAGAGGCGCTGCTCTCGCTCGGGACCGAGGGCCTCGAGCCCGTTCCGTGTGCCACGATCGGAGAGGTCTTCGCGGCGGTCGCGTCGCGGGACTGCGAATCGGGCGTCGTGCCGATCGAGAACTCGGTCGAGGGATCGGTCAACGAGACACTCGACGCACTCGCGTTCGACCACGAGCTGCACATCACCGCCGAGCTCGTCCGCGACATCCACCACGCGCTCGTGGTGGCGCCGGGAGTGCGTCTCGAGGACGTGACCACGATCGTCAGCAAGCCCGAGGCGACCGGGCAGTGTCGCGCATGGCTCGCGGCGCACCTGCCGGGTCGCCCCGCCGTCGCTGCGAACTCGACCGCCGAGGCCGTGCAGCGCGCCGTCGCGGAGCCGGGGCTCGCCGCCATAGGGACGTCGCTGGCCGCCGGGCTCTACGGCGGCAGCGTGCTCCAAGAGGCGATCGAGGACCACGCCGGCAACCAGACTCGCTTCGTGGTGATCGGGCGCGGGATCGGAGAGCGCACCGGTCACGACAAGACCTCGCTCGCCTTGTTCATGCAGCGCAACAAGCCCGGAGCGCTCCTGATGATACTGAGCGAGTTCGCCTACGGGCAGATGAACCTCACCAAGATCCAGAGTCGCCCGACCAAGAAGCAGCTGGGCGAGTACATGTTCTTCGTGGACCTCGAAGGTCACGTGGACGACCCGGCGATCGCTCTCGCGCTCGAGTGCCTGCGGCTGAAGCTGCGCGACGTGAAGGTGCTCGGGTCGTACCCGCGCGTGAGCTGACGTCCCGCTCCCCCCGCCTCACTACCTCTCCGTGAACCGACCCCGCATCCGCCATGTCTGATTTCGCGCAATCTCTTTATGGATTGCATAGAAATGCCTTATGCTGTTCCGGCACGCGCCCGAGGGGTGCGGGGTCCTGCCGACGACAGCCAAGGAGTGGTCCATGAGTGACGCACCGGTCGACTACCACCAGATGTGGGCCGAGCTCGGCCTCGACCTGCCGATGCACGACGCGCTGCTCGAGGCCGTCGGCGGGATGTACGGCGGGACGTTCATGACACAGAAGAACCGTCCCGAGGGGATGGGCTACCTCGACTTCGTGATGAGCGAGGTCCACGGTCTTCGCATCAAGGAGCTCGACGACTTCCGCAAGTCCGGCGGCAAGGTCGTCGGCACCTACTGCCTCTACGTCCCCGAGGAGCTCATCCGCGCCGCGGGCGCCTGGTCCGTCGGCATCTGCGCCGGCGCCGAGTGGGCGTACGACCAGGTCGAGCAGGTCCTGCCGCGCAACACCTGCGCGCTCATCAAGTCGATGATGGGCTTCAAGCTCGGCAAGGTGTGTCCGTACCTCGAGGAGGCCGACCTCCTGATCGGCGAGACCACCTGTGACGGCAAGAAGAAGGCGTACGAGGAGCTCGGGAAGCTGCAGAACCTCTACGTCATGGAGCTGCCGCAGATGAAGCGCGAGAAGGACGTCGCGTTCTGGCGCAGCGAGCTCGTCGACCTGATCGCCAAGCTCGAGGAGCTGACCGGCAAGAAGGTCACCGTCGAGTCGCTCCGTGCCTCGATCAAAGAGGTCAACGGCAAGCGTCGCGCCCTCCAGCGCATCGCGGCCGCCCGCGCGGCCGACCCCGCGCCGATCTCGGGCCTCGACTCCCTGCTGGCCGTCCAGGTCGCCTTCTACGACGACGTGCCGCGCTTCACGCAGTCGATGAACGCGCTGGCCGACGAACTGGAGAAGCGCGTCGCGGACGGCGTCGGCGTCGCGCCGAAGGGCGCCCCCCGCATCCTCATCACCGGCACCCCGATGGCGCTTCCGAACTGGAAGCTGCACGAGATCGTGGAAAAGGCCGGCGGCATCGTGGTCGGCGAGGAGATGTGCACCGGCTCGCGCTACTACGAGAAGCTCGTGGACGAGGACGCCACCACGCTCGACGAGATGCTCGACGACATCGCCGCGAAGTACCTCGACATCAACTGCGCGTGCTTCACGCCGAACACGGGCCGCATCGACGACGTCATCCGCATGGCGAAGGACCTCGGCGCCGACGGCGTCATCGACTATGCGCTGAGCTTCTGCGGGACCTACCAGATCGAGTCGGCCGGGGTCGCGAAGGCCGTCCAGGCCGCCGACATGCCGGT
>PKWR01000188.1:189-3125 GCA_003133285.1 Coriobacteriia bacterium | reverse complement strand
CCGACGTCGATCACCACGGCGCCCTCGCGCACGTACTCCGCGCCGATCATCTTGGGTCGCCCGATCGCGGCGATGAGGATGTCCGCGCCGCGGCACACCGACTGCAGATCGACGGTGCGGGAGTGGCAGTAGGTCACCGTGCAGTCGCGCTCGAGCAGCATCAGACCCATGGGCTTGCCCACCAGGAGTGAACGCCCGACGACGACCGCGTTCTTCCCGCGCAGCTCGATGCCGTAGTGGTCGAGCATCCGCATGACGCCCCACGGCGTGCAGGCGCGATGGCCGGGAAGGCCGCGCATCAGGCGGCCGAGGTTCTCAGGGTGGAAGCCGTCGACGTCCTTCACGGGCGCGACGTCGGCGACCACCCGCTCGACGTCGAGGTGGCGCGGAAAGGGCTGCTGCACCAGGATGCCGTGGACCCGCGGGTCGGCGTTGAACGCCGCGATCACCGCGTCCAGCTCCTCCTGGGTCGTCTCGCCGGGCAGCCGCGCATCGAAGCTGCGGATGCCGAGGCGCTCGCAGTCCCGCTCCTTCATCTTCACGTACGACTGCGACGCAGGGTCTTCGCCGACCAGCACGACCGCCAGTCCCGGCGTCACGCCGCGCGCGAGCAGTGCCTGCACACGCTTGGCCGTCTCGCTCTCGACCGCTGCTGAGACGACCTTGCCGTCGATGATCACCGGAGGCATACGGGCGTTCCTTCTCTCGTGGATANNCCCGGGCATCGTCATGATGTCACCGCACAACGCGTAGAGGAACCCCGCGCCCGCGGACAGGCGCACGTCACGCACGGGCAGGGTCCATCCGGTCGGACGGCCCTTCAGATCAGGGTCGTGGCTGAGCGAGAGATGGCTCTTCGCCATGCAGACGGGCAGCTGCCCGTAGCCGATCTCGGTGAACCGGGCCAGCGAGCGACGCGCCTCCTTCGAGAGCTCGATGCCGTCGGCGCCGTACACGTTGCGCGCGAGCAACTCCATCTTCTGCTCGGCGGAGTCCTCGTCGGAGTAGGTCAGCGTGAACACCGACTCCTCCTCGCAGGCAGCGGCGACCGCGTCGGCGAGCTCGACGCCGCCTGCACCGCCGTCGGAGTGCATCGTCTGGGACACCGCCGCATAGGCGCCCGCCGCCAGGGCCGCTTCCTTGATCAGCTCGTGCTCGGCCTCGGTGTCGGTCGGGAAGTGGTTGACCGCGACCACGACCGGGATCCCGAAGGCCCTGACGTTCTCGATGTGCTTGATGAGGTTCGGCATGCCGTCGCGCACCGCGTCGAGGTCCTCTTCGAGCAGCCTGGGGTCGAGAGGCTTGCCCGGGCGGATCTCGTAGCGCCCCGAGTGCGCCTTGAGCGCCCGGACCGTGCACACCAGCACCGCGCAGTCGGGAGCGAGCCCGCTGGTGCGGCACTTGATGTTACAGAACTTCTCGAAGCCCAGATCGGCGCCGAAGCCGGCCTCGGTCACCACGTAGTCGGCGAGCTTCAGAGCGATCCGGTCCGCGATGATCGACGAGTTGCCGTGGGCGATGTTCCCGAACGGCCCCGCGTGCACGAAGACCGGCCCGCCCTCCATGTTCTGCAGGAGGTTGGGCATGACCGCGTCGTGCATGAGCACGGTCATCGCGCCGGCCACCTTGAGGTCCTCGGTGGTCAGCGGATGTCCGTCGCGAGCGCTGCCGACGACGATGCGCCCGATGCGCTTGCGCAGGTCCTGGAGATCGTCTGCGAGCGCGAGCACGACCATGAGCTCGCTCGCCGAGGTGATGTCGTAGCCGGTCTCGCGCGGCACGCCGCCGAACCGGCCACCGAGACCGATGGTCACGGTCCGCAGAGCGCGGTCGGAGATGTCGAGCACGCGCCGCCACGTGACGGCATAGGGGTCGAGATCGATGGGGCTGCGGTGGAAGAGCGAGTTGTCGATGAAGGCGGCACACAGGTCGTGAGCCGAGGTCACCGCGTGGGCGTCGCCGGTCAGGTGCAGGTTGAAGTCCGTCATCGGCAGGACCTGCGAGTAGCCCCCGCCGGCCGCGCCTCCCTTGATGCCGAAGACCGGGCCCAGCGACGGCTGGCGGATACAGGTGAACGCGCTGCGCCCCGTGTGGGCCAGCGCCTGACCGAGCCCGACGGTCGTGAGCGTCTTGCCCTCGCCGAGCGGGGTCGGGGTCATCGCGGTGACCACCACGTACTTGCCGTTCGGGCGGTCCGCCAGTGTCTCGGATATGGCGAGGCGGATCTTCGCCTTGTACACGCCGTAGGGTTCGATGAACCGCGGCTCGATCCCGGCCGATTCGGCCACCCACGAGATGGGACGGATCTTCGCGTGTTGAGCGATCTCGACGTCTGAAAGCACGATGGTCCTTTCGTTGGAGCGGGCGGGCGACAAAGCGCCACACCACCCATCCGATTCTACGCTGTGCGGCGGTGCCGCCGACGTTCGTGACGCGCGGAGATTCGGGTAGATACTGGGAGTAGACCCGCTGGTTCGTGCGTACCCGAATCGTCAGGAGGACCCATGGCCGACGTACCCGCCGTCACTGTCGTCGCCGACTTCGCCGCGGCAAGCGACTTCGAGAAGAAGCACACGCCCTTCATCACGCTCGAGGCCCAGCTCGACCGGTTGCTCGTGAATGTCGAGGTCGGCCACGAGGTTCCGCACCCCAACGGGACCGACCACTACATCACCTTCATAGAGCTGTACGCGAACGGCGCGCCAATCGCGCGGCTCGACCTCTCCCCTGCTGTGACGCATCCGAAGTTCTGCGTGCCGGTCTCGCTGCCGCCCGACACGATCCTCCGGGCCGTCGAGCACTGCAACCTGCACGGGCTGTGGGCCTACGAGGTGACGATCTAGCAGGAGACACACCGACACACCGGGGGCGCTCGCGCAACGCGGGCGCCCCCTTCGCGGTGCGGATATCGGTCCTTGGGCGTCTAGAAGAGCCCG
>PKWR01000188.1:0-158 GCA_003133285.1 Coriobacteriia bacterium | reverse complement strand
CCCACCGACGTGGCGAGCGTGTTGAGGCCGACGGGGCGCCCGGAGAACTTCACGATCAGCGCCTCGAGGATCCGCACGTCCATCTTGTCGAGCCCGAGATGGTCGACCTCGAAGAACGCCAGCGCCTCGGCGGCGATGTCCTCGCTGATGCGGCCGTC
>PKWR01000018.1 GCA_003133285.1 Coriobacteriia bacterium | reverse complement strand
CACTCTCCGGACGCCCGGAGGACAAGTTCAGCGACCCGGCATAGTCAAGGTAGCGTCCAACTCCGTGAACAATTGAGAGAACATCGCCGGCGCGAACCGGTAGGGCAGTCCCGCACCGGCCGACACGTGTGCACCTCTCGAGCTTCTGCGTGCCGAGTAGTCCAAATTGTCACGGTACGCGGCAACGTCCGTGGCGAGAATGCACTGGGCGAGCTCGACGCTCGTCACGAGGGCGATTCGCGACAGGACTCCTGCCCGAAGAGCTCTCGCCTGTGAGTCCACCATCGCCGACGTGACCGACAACGTCCCGACCTTTCCCCCCGCCCTGGTCCCCTGATGTATGTATCGGCACCGCTCTACCAGGGCTGAACAGCGGGGAGGAAGAGCGACGGGAACCTGAGCGCGGGTGGAGGATCGGTGGACAGCGTCCGACAAACAGCAGGGATGGATAGGGCGACAGGGGAGACACCAGGGATGGACCGTGCTCGGCGGATCGGCATCGTGCCTGCGCTTGAGGTTGCCCTGACGGTCCTCGCGACCGCTCTCACGTTCTACCTTGGAGTCCGCTACGACGTCGTGGATGCGCTCGCCACGTTCTCGTCCCGCATCGGCTTCCCGGTCGACGTGGCCGAATTCGGCCCGGGGATGCTCGTGCTCTCGTGCGGACTCGGCTTCATGGCGGTGCGGCGCTGGAAGGAGGCCGTCGATGGCCGTCGCTCGCTCGAGCGGGCGCGGAGCGTCCTGGCCGACTCCGAATCACGGTACCGATCGCTCGTCGAGGTCGCTCCCGCCCCCATCCTGCTCATCGACTCATCTCTGCGGATCATCTTCGCGAACGAAGCGGCGCTGCGCCTCGTGCGTGCTCCCGATCGGGCATCGCTCGAGAGTCTGCCCCTGACCCAGATCGTCCACCCGGACAGTGTGCCCCGCATGAAGGAGCGCACAGCGGCCCTGCTGAGCGGGGAGCGCCTCCCTGCGGAGGAGATACGCCTCCGGCGCCTCGACGGCACGGACGTCGTGGTCCAGCTTCTCAGCGTGCCCGTCACCATCGACGGGTCCCCGGCGATCCAGAGCGTGCTTCTGGACATCACACACCTCACCGAGATGGCCGATGCTCTCCAGCGAGCGTGCATCGACACCGTCGAGGCGATGGCGCGGCTCGCCGAGACCCGGGACCCGTACACCGCCGGACATCAGGTCCGAGTCTCGAAGATCGCGACGGCGATGGCCGAGCACATGGGCCTTCCCGATGCATCCGTGCAGGCCGTCCGCATCGCGGGGATCGTGCACGACATCGGCAAGGTCAACATCCCGGTCGAGATCCTCTCGAAGCCCGGCAGGCTCAGTGACGCGGAGTTCGCGCTGACCCAGACTCACGTGGAGCGAGGTTACGAGATCCTGCGCCCCATCGAGTTCCCGTGGCCCATCGCCGATCTCGTGCGGCAGCACCACGAGCGTCTCGACGGGTCCGGTTACCCCCGGGGGCTGATCGGCGACGAGATGCTCCTCGAATCCCGCATACTCGCGGTCGCCGACACCATCGAGGCCGTCGCGTCCGACCGCCCGTACCGGGCGGCGCTCGGCATCGATGCCGCGCTCCGCGTCATTCGGGACGGCAGCGGCACGATCTTCGACGCCGCCTGCGTCGAGGCGTGCGAGGCGGTCGCCCCGCAGATTCTGACGAGATCGGCGCAGGGCTGAGGACGGTGGAGTCTCCGGGTTTCCGCGGCGGCGCTGTCTCTCCCGGCTCGGACGAGGGCTCCAGGGGCGATGAAGAGAGACCGGTGACAGTCGGCTGCAGGCAAACAGAAGGGCCGGTTAGGGGTTGGACGACGAGGCGCGAGCTGGGGCTTGCCGGCGTNNGTCGGGACGCGAGGGCCGAAGGCGCCGTCGCAAGTCCACTGTCGCCGAGAGCGATGCGGTGGTTGATCTCGTGCGGCGGGACTTCACCGCTGACGAGCCCGACCGGGTGTGGTTCGCCGACATCACCTACGTGCCGACCTGGGAGGGCTGGCTGTTCCTCGCGGTGGTGATGGACGCGTGCACCAAGCGCATCGTCGGCTGGTCGATGCGCGACGACATCAAAGCCGACATCGTGGTCGACGCGCTCGGGATGGGGACGACGATGAGAAGACCGGAGCCGGGACTCGTCCACCACTCCGACCGCGGTGCTCAATATCGCTCGCTGGTGTTCGGCCAAGTCGCTTCGGGACTCGGGGATCTTGGCCTCTATGGGCGAGACGGGGATGCCGCACGACAACGCGGTCACCGAGTCGGTGATGGCGACGATCAAGAAGGAGTGCGTGCATCGCCACCGGTTCAAGACGCGCGACGAGGCGAGGTTCGAGATCTTCCGTTACATCGAGGGCTTCTACAACCCGCACAGAAGGCACTCTTCACTCGGCAACTTGTCTCCAGCGGAGTTCGAGCGGAGACTGGAGCAGCGTCAGCTACAGGCTGCCGCGTCCTAGTTTCCAGGTATCAACGGAAACGGGGCAACTCCACTGTTCGACACCGTGGGCGGGCGCCCTCAGCCCTGCGCGTTCGCCGCCTCCATGCGCAGCCACGACGGCCGCAGCAGCAGCAGGGCCGCCCACGCGGCCAGGACCACGCCGCCTGCCAGCACAGCCGCTTCCGGCCCGATGGCTTGGCCGAGCGGTCCGAACGCGATCGCGGAGAGCGGCATGACGCCCATGAACGCCATCATGAACAACGCCATCACGCGGCCGCGCAGGTAGCCGGGGACCGCCGCCTGTATCGAGGTCATGACGAGCGAGCTCGTCGAGATGTACGCCGCGCCGGCGAGCATCGTGCACACGATCATGACCGGCAGCGTCGTCGCGAACGAGAACCCGATGATGAGCAGCGCGAACAGGAGCAGCGTGGCCGGTATCACGCGGTTGCGCCTGACCGTCGCCGGCAGACCCGCGATCCCGACCGCCCCGATGAGCGCGCCCATCCCGTTGAACGTGTAGACGATCGAGTAGAGCCGCGCGACGTCGCTGCCCGCGAAGCGCTCCTGGATGATCGCCGTGAGGATGATCATGTAGGGAAAGCCGAAGAAGACGAGGAACGCGGTCGTGAGGATGAGCACGCCGACGGCGCTGTGCTCGCGGGCATACGTGATGCCGGCGGTGAGCGTCTTCCAGGCGCTCGACGGCTCGCCCGCGTTGCTCGCGGCCTCCACGCCGTGGCCGGGGTGGAATTCCACGCGGGTTCTGATCGCGAGCAGCGCGGCGATCACGAACAGGAAGCTCAGGGCGTTGATGTAGAAGACGAGCCCCAGCCCCGAGCCGATCAGGATCATGCCGGCGACGATGGCGGGCCCGAGCATCCTCGACGACTGCAGCTGCGCCGAGTTCAGCGCGATGCCGTTCATGAGCGATTTCCGCGGCACGAGGTCCGGCAGGATCGACTGGAACGCGGGGCCCTGGAACGCGACGAAGATGCCGCCGATCAGCCCGAGCGTCGAGACGAGCGCGAGCGACAGCACCGGCTGCGCGGAGCTGAGCACCTTCGTGTCGTACAGCACACCCATTGCAGCAGCCAGGACCAGCAGCACCACCTGGATCCACACGAGCAACTTCCGCCGGTCCACGCGGTCGGCCACCGCGCCCGCCAGGATTGCGAGGAAGAGCACGGGCAGCCCGGCGAGGCCCTGGACGATTCCCGTATTGAACGAGGCGCGCGCGGGCTGGATCTCCCAGACGAGGATGGCCAGCGCGGCGTTCTGCATCCACGTGCCTACGTTGCTCACGAGCGCGCCCGACCAGAAGAGCGTGAAGTCGCGGTATGCGAAGGATTCGAACGTGCTCGCGACCCACCCGCGCCTCACGAGCGCGGGCGATGGCACCACCGTGTCCGACTCGACGGTCAGGCGGTCCTGGTCGCCGACGTTCTCGGGGTTGTCAGAGACGCGTGGAGTGCGGTCCTCGTTCTCCGGCATGTGGGCGTCGCCTTTCGTGAGGTGGTTAGTGTTGCGGTGCGCCCGGCGCCCGGTCGGCATGGCAGACGCCGCCCTGCGCCCAGTCTTCCCACCATCAATGGTCGTGAGGGTGATAGGTCGCTGAGGGCTATCGCCATCCAAATCCTAGACTACTCCGTGGAGGTTGTCGGTGAAGTCCACGGACTCCAGCGGCCCCGCCCCGAACTGCTCCACCCAGGTTCTTCCGCCGTCGGTGGTGGCGATGATGAAGCCCACGAGGGTGCCGCTGCTGGCACATACCAGTAGAGGCGGACTGCCGCCTAGCGGAGCAGCCCTAGTCGTCGCTCCTCTGCAGGGCCTCGTCCGGAGCGGCAAGCCGCCTCGACACTTCGGCCGTCGCGTCCATGACGAGCGTTGAGAGCACCCTGAGCCGCTCGACGGGCATGCGGGTGGCGGGTCCCGACAGGCTGATGGCCGCGACCACGACGCCGCGGTGGTCGAAGACCGGCGCGCCGAGGCACCGGATCTCGAGCTCGTTCTCCTGATCGTCGATGGCGTAGCCGTCTATCCGGATCCGGTCGAGCTCCGTCGCGAGCGTTTCGGCGTTCGTGATGGTGGTCTCCGTGCGCCGCGGCATCCCGTCGCGTATCACGTCTTCCACTACGGATGGGGCTGCATGCGCGAGGAGCACCTTGCCCATCGCGGTGCTGTAGAGCGGCTGACGGCTCCCGATACGCGAACCGGTGCGGACCGATCGCGGGCTCTCATGTTTGTCCACGTACACGACGTCGGTGCCGTCGAGCACTCCCAGGTGGGCGGTCTCCTGTGATTCTTCCACCAGCGCCTGCAGGATCGGTCCTGCCACGTTGTTGACATCCAGGTGCTGCAGGTAGATCTGCCCCAGCCGCGCTGTCTGAGGGCCGAGGCGGTAGCGGTCGGTGTTCGGCTCCTGGTCGACTAGCCCCGCGTCCATCAGGGGCTGCAGCAGTCGCGAGACGGTGCTGCGGTTGATGCCGCTCTGCGCGGCGATCTCGGTGAGGCTCAGTAGCGCGTCTCGTTCGCAGGCCAGGGCGATGACGGCGAGCACCTCGAGTGCGCGCCGGAGGGAAGATGACTGGTTCCTGCCGCTTGTCATGTCATATGTCCCTTGGGGGGTAGGAATAGCATCCGACCTTGACGCTTGATTCCAGTATAGGCATCATGTGACGTAGTTAGCAAACATAATGTTTGCTATGCAAGCATCGTTCCTGACACGGAGGGGACCGGTACGCAACACTGAAGGAGGGGACTGCCTTGTCTAGGTCGAGGGGTCTGAAGGTTCTACTGGTAGCGGCCTTGGCGTTGGTTATGGCCTCGGCGTTGGTCGGTTGCGGCAGCTCCACCAAGTCCGCATCCGAGACGACGTCGACCGTTGGGGCTTCCGCGAGCGTTCTCGACAAGGTCGTCAAGGATGGGACGATCAAGATCGCTGTCTTCGCTGACGTACCTCCCATGGGCTTCATGGACGACAAGCAGCAGTTGCAGGGGATCGACATCGACGTCGCCAACGAGTTGGCCAAGGCGCTCGGTAACGTCAAGGTCGAGTTCGTGCCCACCACCAACGCCAACCGCATCCCGTACCTGCTCAGCAACAAGGTGGACTGCGTCATCGCCTCGTTCACCATGAACTCGGAGCGGCGCAAGGTCGTCGAGTACTCCGACGCCTACTTCCGTGGCGGCGCGATCCTCGTGGTCAACCCCGACAAGCCAGCCAGCGCCGCCATCAAGAGCATCAAGGACTGCGTCGGCAAGACCATCGCGGTTTCGAAGGGCTCGTTCAACGACGAGCTGGCCACCAAGCTGATCCCCGGCGCCAAGGAGATCATCCGCTTCGACAACGTGTCCGACGTCTATACCGCTCTCCAGAGCGGCAAGGCCGACGCAGTCGTCGAGGACGTCGTGCTGGCCGGCTACGTCACCAAGAACCAGTATCCGAACCTCAGGGTTGCCGGTGACCCGCTCAGCACCGACTTCTGGGGCATCGGCGTGCGCCGCGGCGATCAGCTGTGGCGGAACTGGCTCGACGGTTTCGTGTTCGATTTGCTCACGAGTGGCAAGATGCAAGAGATCTGCGCCAAGTACGGCGTCACATACAGCCCTGTGAACTACGCGTACTAGGCGCCCGCAAACCGCCAGGGGGACATTGCCTGCAAGTACCGCGCAGGTAGCAGTGGTCGAACGCCCCGGTTTTGACGGAGCCTCCGCCAAGGTCGGGGCGTTCGAACGCTAGGGACGCCGGCGCATGCGCGCCCTTCAACAAGGGGGAGCAACGGTGGACTACACACTGCAGTTCCGGGACGTGTGGCTGAACCGTGACTTCTTCATCGAGGGTCTCTACTTCACCGTCTATCTCACTGTCGTCTCCATGAGCGTGGCGGTGGTGATAGGGACGCTCGCGGCGGTCGCCAGGAACAGCGCGAACCGGTTCGTCCGAACGATCGCATCGACGTACGTCGAGGTCGTGCGCAACACGCCGCTGCTGATTCAACTGTGGCTGGTCTACTTCGGGCTCAGTCAGATCGGCATCGAGCTGAACGCGCTGACGAGCGGCCTGCTCGTGCTCTCGCTCAACACAGGCGCGTACACGGCGGAGATTCTGCGGGCCGGGTTCGAGTCCGTGGACAAGGAGATCATCGACGGAGCGGCCGCGCTGGGGCTGACGCCCTGGCTCACGTTCCGGTCCATCATCCTGCCGCTGGGATTCCGCGCGGTTCTGCCTTCGCTGTCCAACATGACCCTCCAGTGCCTGCTCGCCTCGGCACTGGTCTCTGTCCTCGGCGTCAACGAGCTCACGAACCAGGCACTGCGCGTGGCGAGCAAGACGTTCCGGTCGCTCGAGTCGTTCGCCGTGATCGGCGTGCTCTACATCTCGCTGACGTTCCTCATCGCCGGGATGTTCAAGTTGTTGGAGAAGCGCATGGCCAAGGGAGCGCTCCACTAACGGAAGGGCAGGGGGGGGTCACTCATGTATACCGTGAACTTCGGCGATCTGACCTTCATAGGCCAAGGAGCTATCACGACCATCCTGCTCTCGCTGGGCACGATGGCGATCAGCCTGCCCCTGGCGGTCCTCGTCGGCCTCGTGAGATCGGTGCGCAAGCCGAACATCCTGGTGAAGGGCGTCCAGCTCGTGTTCGGCATCGTAGTCAGCGCCGTGCGCGGCACTCCGCTCATGGCGCAACTGATCTTCCTGTTCTTCGGGCTCCCGATGCTGGGCATCGAGATGCCCAGCATCACCGCCGCCATGCTCGGGCTCTCGCTCTACGGCATCGCCTACCTCGCCGAGATCGTGCGGGGAGGAATCGAATCGGTGGCCGAGGACCAGTGGGACGCCGCCACGGCGCTGGGGCTGAACTACCTGCAGACCATGTGGCGAGTCATCCTCCCGCAGGCGGTGCGGATCATGCTGCCGCCGTCCGTGAGCTTCTTCATCGGACTGATCAAGGACTCGTCCCTGGTGGCCGTGATCGGCTTCGTGGAGCTGGCTCGGGCGGGACGCATCGTCGTCGAGCGGACGAGCCAGTCGCTGCTCATCTTCGCGGTCGTCGCCGCGGTGTACTTCGTCATCTGCTACCCGCTGTCCTTGTTCTCGCAACGGCTGGAACGAGCCTTGAAAGTCTAGGGAGTGAAAGCGATGCCCGAGATGGTCAAGTTGACCGATGTCTCCAAGAGCTTCGGCGGCTTGGAGGTCTTGAAGAACCTGAACATGGTGGTCTCCAAGGGGGAGGTCGTTTCCATCATCGGCCCGAGCGGGGCCGGCAAGAGCACCATCCTGAGGTGCATCAACGCCCTGGAGCCGATCGACTCCGGTCAGATCCACTTGGAGGGCGTTCTCTTCGATCCGAAGAAGACAAACGTGCACAAGTACCGCGAGCAGATCGGCTTCGTCTTCCAGTCGTTCAACCTCTTCCCGCACCTGACCGTTCGGCGGAACGTCACCCTCGCGCCGCTCATGCTGAAGAAGGCTTCGAAGCAGGAGATGCAGGAGCGGGCGGCCGAGCTGCTGGCCAGCGTCGGATTGGCGGACAAGGTGGACGCGTATCCCAACGAGTTGTCGGGCGGACAGCGACAGCGAGTCGCCATCGCTCGCGCCCTCGCCATGGATCCGAAGGTCCTCCTGTTGGACGAGATCACCTCGGCGCTGGACCCGGAGCTGACCGGAGAGGTTCTCAAGGTCGTCTCCGACCTCGCGAAGAAGGGGATGACGATGATCCTGGTGACGCACGAGATCGCGTTCGCCAGGGACATCTCGGACCGGGTGCTGTTCTTCGAGAGCGGCCGCATCGTTGAGGAAGGCGACCCCGAGACGATCTTCAAGAACCCGTCGAACGAGCGCACGAAGCGGTTCCTCGCGAATTTCCGGAAGTAGCCGGGTCATGGTCTCGAAAGGCTGGCGAGCGAATATGGCGCAGATGTGGTGGAAGGCCTGGTATGGGCCGGAACGGCTAGAGATGTCTTTTCCGGCCGGCTGGGACGTGCGCGTCTACCCGATGCCGGAAGCGCGGCGCTTGACCGGCGAGGAGATCGCCGAGGCGATCCGCACGCCGGTGGGCACGCCTCCCTTGCGCGAGCTGGCCGCGGACCGGAAGAACGCGGTCATCGCCAGCGACGACATCTCGCGGCCCGCCGATGCGGCGCGCATCATTCCGGTGCTGGCCGACGAGCTCAATGCGGCAGGCATCCCCGACGAACGCATCCTGGTCCTCGTCGCCCTGGGCGGACATCGCCAGATGCACCGCCTCGACCTGCTGCGGAAGTTCGGACCGGGTGTGGTGGATCGTCTGCGTGTCTACAACCACAGCCCGTTCTACAATCTGGTGCCCGCAGGGATGTCCGACCGCGGCACGCCCATCGAGATCAATCGCTTCTACGCCGAGGCGGACGTGCGGATCGGCGTCGGCTCCATCGTCACGCACCCGCAGGCGGGTTTCGGGGGCGGCGGCAAGATCGTGCTGCCCGGCGTCGCCGCGGCCGAGACGATCTTCACCAACCATACCCCGACGCTGGCCGGCGACGGCGGTAGCCTGCTCGAGGTGGACGACAACGAGAACCGGGCGGACATCGAGGACGTGGCGATGCGCACGGGGCTCCACTTCATCGTCAACCAAGTCTCGAACGACGCGGGCGAGGCCGCGCGCATCTTCGCCGGGCATCCGATCGAGGCGCACAGGGCTGCCGTCCGGCACGCTCACAAGGCGTACGCCACGCCGCGGCCGGAGATTCCGCTGGATGTCGCGGTGGTCAACGCGTTCCCGATGGACACCGACATCATCCAGATCGAGAAGGCGCTCAACGTATTCCGCCCGGGCCTGGAGGGCATGGTGCCCCCAGGCGGCAGTATCGTGATCGTGGCGAACTGTCCCGAGGGCCGCGGCTTCCACCACTTCGGCGACTACATGATGCCGCTGTGGCAGACCATCGAGAAGTGCGCACACACCAACGACGTGATCGGCGGCCGGAAGCTCGTGGTGTTCTCGCCGGGGCTGCATCAGTGGGACGTCGACGATTTCTACCCGGCGGGAACGAAGCACTGCGCGACGTGGGAGGACGTGGTCGTCGCTTTGAGCGACGGCTCGGACGCCTCGCGTCGCGTCGGCATCTTCCCCGCCGGCGTCCTTCAGATCATCGAGTAGCACGGCAGCCGAAACCGCACGTGAGGAGACGAATGAGATGAAGATCACCTCTGTCGAAGCGATCCCCGTACGACAGAAGGGGACCGTGGAGCTGATCAACGACAGCGCACAGGACGGCATCATCATCAAAGTGCACACCGACGAGGGGATCACCGGCTACGGCGAGGTGGATTCTGCGCCGAGCGTCATCAAGGCGATCATCGACGCGCCGGTCTCTCACCGGCTGTGCCAGGGGCTCGGGCAGGCCCTCATCGGCGAGGATCCGTTCGAGATCGACCGCCTCTGGGAGAAGATGTACTTCGTGAGCACCTTCTACGGCCGCAGAGGCGCGGTCGTGCACGCAATGAGCGGCATCAACATCGCCCTCTACGACATCGTCGGCAAGGCGGTCGGGCAGCCGATCTACAAGCTGCTAGGTGGCGCGGCACGGCCCATCCGCGCGTACGCCAGCGTGCTCATGCCGGACACGGTCGAAGAGACGGTCGAGCTCACGAAGGGCCTCTGCGACCGGGGCTTCACGGCCGTCAAATTGGGCTGGGGCGGCTTCGGTCAGAGCATGCGTCGCGACATCGAGCTCGTGGCCGCGGCGCGCGACGCTGCCGGCCCGGCGATCGACCTGATGTTCGACATCGGATTCATCCCCACCGAGGCCTATCCCATCGACGCGGTCTCTCGGGTGAAGCTGATCCGGGAGCTGGAGCAGTTCGATCCCTACTGGATCGAGGAGCCGCTGTTCCCCGACGACCTCGACGGCTACGCGAAGCTGTCCGAGATGTTCGACGTTCGCATCGCCGGCGGCGAGAACGAGACGACCCGGTACGGATTCCGCGAGCTCATCGAGATCGGCAAGGTCGACATCGTGCAGCCTGACGTCACGCGCTGTGGGGGCCTGTCGGAGGCGCGCAAGATCGCCGATATGGCCCAGGCACACCACCTGACCTGCGTGCCCCACTGCTGGAGCAGCGGGATCGTGGAGGCGGCCTCGCTTCATCTGATCACCGCCATCCCCAACGGCTGCCTTCTTGAGTACGCGGTGCCCGACACACCCATCCGCCGGGAGATCTCCGAGGAGATCGAGGTGCGGGACGGCTTCGCGTACCCACCCGACAAACCAGGCTTGGGCATCGAGGTCAGCGAAGACGCGATCGAGACATACCGGATCGACAGGTAGGTCCTTGACCCTCGGGATCGGGAGGCGGCCGGGAAAGATGAAGAAGCTGAGCGTGATGAACCGCATCGTCGAGTGCGGTGTGATCGCCGTCGTGCGCGCGGAGAGCTCTGAGCAGGCGCTCAGGATCGCGGACGCAGTGAAGGCGGGCGGCGTCGAGATCATCGAGATCACGATGACGGTGCCGGGGGCGCTTCGCGTGATCGAGGACCTGGCGGCGCGGTACTCCCCCGAGGAGATGCTGATCGGGGCGGGCACGGTGCTGGACGCCGAGACGGCCGTGGCAGCCGTGTGGGCGGGCGCACAGTTCTTGGTGGGTCCGGCGCTGGACCCTGACATGATCAAGGCTGCGCACCGCTATCAGAGGGTGTGCATGGCCGGCGCGATGACGCCCACGGAAGTGATTGCGGCGATGGAGTCGGGCTGCGATTTCGTGAAGTTGTTCCCGGGTAACATTCTGGGGCCCGAGGGTGCGCGAGCCATCAGGGGGCCGCTGCCGCAGGCTCCGCTGATTCCCACCGGCGGCGTCAGCCTGGCGAACGCGGCCGACTGGATCAAGGCGGGATGCGAGGCGGTGGGTGTCGGTGGGGAGCTCACCGCCGGCGCACGCAGCGGCGACTACGAGGCGGTGACCGCGGTCGCCAGGCAGTTCACCGAGGCGGTGCGTGGCGCCCGAGCCAGCGGATGACATGAGGCCTGAGGGGAGTGATCGATGATGGCGAGGGTCGTGACGTTCGGCGAGGTCATGCTGCGCCTGTCGACGACGGGCAACCGGCGTTTCGTGCAGGCGGAGTCGTTCGAGGCGACGTACGGCGGCGGGGAGGCCAATGTGGCCTGCTCGCTCGCGAACTACGGCGTTGACGCGGCCTTCGTCACGAAGGTGCCCGACAGCCCGCTCGGTCAGGCTGCGATCAACCATCTGCGGCGCTACGGCGTGGACACCAGCCACATCCAGCGCGGCGGTGAGCGGCTCGGTGTCTACTTCCTCGAGCCGGGGGTATCTCAGCGCCCGTCGAACGTGGTCTACGACCGCGGGCATGCCAGCATCAACGAGGTGGAGCCCGGCGACTTCGACTGGCCACTGATATTCTCCGGGGCCGAGTGGTTCCACTTCACAGGCATCACTCCGGCACTGGGCCCGCGCGTCGCCGCCGTGACCTTGGAGGCCACGAAGGTGGCGAAGGAGATGGGCCTGACGGTCAGTTGCGACCTGAACTACCGATCGAAGCTGTGGTCGCCCGAGAAGGCGCGGCCGACGATGACGCAGCTCATGGACTACGTGGACGTCGTCATCGCGAACGAGGAAGACGCTGACCAGGTCTTCGGGATCGCCGCGGCGGCCTCCGACGTGACCCGCGGGATGATCGACAAGGACGCGTACTGCCAGGTCGCTTGCGAGCTGGTGGAGCGCTTCGGGCTGCAGATGGCCGCGATCACCCTGCGCGAGAGCCTCTCGGCCTCGGAGAACGGCTGGTCGGCGCTGGTCTGGGACGGAGAAGCGTGCCACCACACGAGGCGCTACTCCATCCACATCGTGGACCGGGTCGGCGGCGGTGACGCCTTCGGCGGCGGCCTGATCTACGCGCTCCTGCAGGGCTGCTCGGCGTGCGACGCCGCGGAGTTCGCCGCGGCCGCCTCCTGCCTCAAGCACACCATCCCCGGCGACTTCAACCACGTCAACGTGTCCGAGGTGCTGAACCTGGTGAGCGGCGACGGCTCGGGGCGCGTCCAACGCTAGAGCTACTGATACCTGGGCGCGGGCGACAATAGTTACGAGACTGTGCAGGTATGGGGGGGTGAAACGCCCCGGGTTCTGCGTCGGTTCGACCACGTGGGCGCGTGCCAGTTGCGTCCCTTGTACGCTGAGAACGCGCTAGCACCGCCCGCAACGTGTCGAGACGTGACTGAACTGCCTGGCACCGCATATGGCGTGTGACCTGCGACGATGCGACACTCGACGAGCCTGACCGGCCTCTCCTGAGCCCCTCAGGTCAGGTTTCGAATTCCCTTGGGGGCACCACGATCAACGGTAGGCCCGTCTGCGAAACAGGCGGGTCTACCTGCGTGAACGTGTGTGGCGACGAGCGGCGAACTCGACCCGCGATGGCACACACGTGCCATTCGCGTGCCTTGTAGGCGAGAAACGCGCTGACGACGAGCGGTTCTCTACGGTGCTGAGTGGCATGGGCTGAGATGGGGAGGCCATCGGCGCCAAGGCTGGATCGAGACGGCCTGCCATAGGCTCAGTGTCCGTTGAGACGCCGCAGCCGCCATCTACTGAACGTCTCGATGACTTCTTACGCAGAAAGTCGCATGCTGCGGCCCGCGGGGTTAGCTCTCTGAGCCTGCTCGTCATGTTCTGCTGTTGGTGCGCCGAGTGTCACCGGCAAACGGTTCTCAGGACCGCTCGACGGATCATCGTGTGTGATGGATCAGCGGCCTGGTACAAGGCCCGGCGCCGGCACCGCTCGCTCAAACACGCTGGCAACGGGCAGACGAGACGGCAGGCGCCCCTGCAAGTGCTCGATCAGTACACTCAGCAAGCCGCCCGGGAGACCGTGGCGCCCACATAATCGAGCCGTCGCGGACCCGGGTGTTTCTTACACGGCACGTGGACGCAAGGCTTATGGTGTTAGGCAAGTTCGAGGTAGCGGCAGTGCTTCTCTGATGCATCGCATACGGTGCGACGTTCCTGATCGCAAGACAACTTGGCGCCGTCACGATTCTCGGTTCACCGCATGCGATCCGGATGATCGGATCGGTCGTGACGGTTTGTTACGCCGCGGCCCGACCGCGCCATGCGGCTGCCTACCAGGTTCCTTCTTTGTGTGGGGGAGGATAGGGCATGGGACTCTTCGGTCCACCGAACGTCGCGAAGCTGAAGGCGAGAGGGAGCGTCAATGGTCTTCTGAAAGCGTTGGAGTATCGCGACCACAGCAGTGTGCGCAAGGCCGCCGCAGAGGCGCTGGGACAGATCGGCGACCCCCGCGCCGTGGAGCGGCTTGCAACCGCGCTCAAGGACCACGACAGGGATGTGGGTAAGGCCGCCGCAGAGGCGCTGGGACGGATCGGCGATCCCGGCGCCGTCGAAGTGCTCGCAGCCCAGCTCAAGGACAGCGACTGGAGTGTGCGCAAGGCCGCCGCCGAGGCGCTGGGACGGATCGGCGACCCTGGCGCCGTGGAGGTGCTCGCAGCCCGGCTCAAGGACAGCAACGGGAGTGTGCGCAAGGCTGCCGCAGGGGCGCTGGTGAAAACTGGTGCCTCTGCCGTGGACGCGCTTGCAACCGCGCTCGAGGATCGCGGCCTGGATGCGCGCATTGCTGCCGCCGAGGCGTTGGGACGGATCGGCGATCCCCACGCCGTGAAGCCACTCGCGGCTGCGCTCAAGGACCGCGACAGGGCTGTGCGCATTGCCGTCGCCGAAGCACTGGGACGGATCGGCGATCCCCACGCGGTGGAGCCGCTCGCAGCCCAGCTCGCGGATCGCGACCGGGGTGCGCACATCGCTGCCGCCAAGGCGCTCGGGCAGATCGGCGACCCCCACGCCGTGGAGCCGCTCGCAGCACAGCTCAAGGACAGCGACTGGCGTGTGCGCAAGGCTGCCGCCGATGCGCTGGACAAGCTGGAATGGAAGCCGGATCAAGGCGAGGGCACCGCTCAATACTGGATCGCGAAGCTGGACTGGGGCAGGTGCGTGTCCGTCGGCACCTCTGCAGTCGAGCCGCTTGTCACCGCGCTCAAGGACCGCGACCAGGGTGTGCGCCTTGCCGCTGCCGAGGCACTCGGCGAGATCAGCAACCCCCACGCCGTGGAGCGGCTCGTGGCCGCGCTCAAGGACCACGACCGGGGCGTGCGCATCGCCGCCGCCGAGGCGCTCGGGCAGATCAGCGACCCCCGTGTCGTGGAACCGCTCGCAGTCGCGCTCGAGGACCGTGATTGGGCTGTACGCCTTGCCGCCGTCGAGGCGCTGGGACAGATCGGTGACCCCCGTGCCGTGGAGGCGCTCGCAGCCACGCTCAAAGACCGCGACCGGGGTGTGCGCATTGCCGCCGCCCGCACGCTCGGCGAGATCGGCGATCCCCGCGCCGTGGAGCGGCTCGCAACCGCGCTCAAGGACCGCGACTGGCGTGTGCGCGAAGCCGCTGCTGAGGCGCTGGACAAGCCGGCGGGCATCTGACCCGCCGAGTACACGCAGAAGATGCACCCCGACTTGCCGGGGCCCACTCGCTTGTGGGGCTATCGTGACGCGGCGGCCGCCGACGGCAAATATCTGGCGCGTGATCGTCGCCAAGCGCGGTACGCCGGTATTGCTCAACGTGAGTAACCGCTTGCCCAACAAGTAGCTGACCCCGATTGATCCCACGATCATGGTTGGCGGCAGCAAGACTGTGGGCGATCTGCCGTACAACCGTTGCGTCACGCACCTGCACGGCGGCTTCACCCCGTGGTTCAGCGACGGCACGCCGTTCCAATGGTTCGATCTCTCGGGCTTGACGGGCGCGAGCTTCATGAACGTACCGGGGACCGACCCGGCGGCGGGTTCGGAACACTATGGGGGTACGAGAAGATTTGGGCAAAGGACCGCCAGCGGGCGGCTTCCGTTCGAACCTAAGGTGTCAACAAGAGCGGAGCAGCCCCATTCTCCATAGACGCCATGACCTTTGCCCAGGCTATCTTCGAATCCTCGAAATCCTTGAAGTGATCTTCGACGTGGCGGTGATAGTACTCAAGCTCTCTCGGTATGCGATTGAAATCATCGGTCCCGAAATAGGCGCACATCCGCGGAATGGCGATCGCAAGTCTCTCTTGGATCCCGGCGATCTCAGCTTCGTATCCCTCTCTGTTGGTGATGTAGGCCAGCAGCGGCCTATATCGGATCCAACCGATGCACGTCTTGAGAAAACGGTTTGCGGCATCGGGATTACGAGAAGGCACTGCGCGTAGTGTGCTTGGGAGCACGCCTCTCAGAAGATGCTGGTAGTTTGCGAAACCGTCATGGAACACATAGATGGGGATCTTCATCACTTTGCGGTCGCCAAGCGATGTGCTTAGGAAGGTGTCCTCACCTCTGGCTCCGGGAGGGTTGTAGAAGGGGCTCAGCTTCGTGCACGGTTTGAGATTGAACCCGAGATTGGAAGCGGAGATGAACTTCATGCCGCCAATCTCGGGAACCTCTTCGGTCTGAGTCGATGTCTCAAGTATCGAACGGTCGGCGTAGGTCACACCTCTGGTGCCCATGAGTTCTTCGATGGAGTCCCAGTTCAAGATGTCGTTGCTGAATGCTTCGATGAAGAGACGGAAATCGTTCTTGGAGAGTTGATCGTTCCATTCGAATTGTGGAATCGCTGACACATAACCGCAATGGTGGCCATGTGTGATGTCGGCTTCGGCGAGGTACTTGACGTGGGTCGCAATCACCGGCTGCCCTGTCCAAAAATCTCGTGTACCGATTCTCACTGTGGCAAGCGGGTACTCGTCATCATCGAGGAAGATCAGGTAGTCCAAGTGAGATTTCACGGCCAAATAGAGGATCGCGTTTCTCTTCGCTCCGTAGCCCTTACCGAATAGGAGTCTGGCTTCTCTGCTGGTGAGGACTTGGCGTCTGACGAGGTCTTGCGTCTCAATTCTTATTGAGGAGCCGCTGATGCACCGAGACGAAGCGACTGCACGAACGACCTCGTCATCAGTGACTGCGTAGTCGGCGATTTCGGTGTTGGTATACGCAAGGTCATATGCGACGAGCAGATGCAGCGCGACATTCTGGGCTGGCGTCGACTTCTGAGACTCGTTCCAACTGTCGAGGTATGTCCTCAAGACGTTCTTGAAGCTCTTGCGCCCGGTCACAAAACCTAACCCCACATTGAGTTTTCTCTTCAAGAGTTGCCTGGTTTCGAACTGCGGCCGAGAACGACAGGCCATGCGGCGACTGCGAATCTGGCTCGTGATTGCTCGGCGCTTCTCTATGTGTCTTACACGCATGCTTCTGCCGAAGAACCCTCATCTCTCGGACCAGATGGATCTTACTGTTCCCACATCGTAGCTGACTCTGGTACGCCGCGCTCCGCAAGGCGGCGGACTCGGCCGGAGTGAGCGTTGGAACCATGCTCAAGTTCCAAGCTCGCCCGCGATGGCCAATCTGAAACGCTCCGGGTTCCGCGTCGGCTCGACTGCGTGGGCGCGTGCCATTCGCGTGCCTTACGCGTGGGAAACGCGCTGAAATTGCCCGGAACCTACTAAGACCGTGCGAGACAACTTGGTACCGCACAGGGCGTGTGACCTGCGACGATGCCGCACTCAGCGAGACGAGCCGAATCCGCCTGAAACCCGCAGGTCAGGTTTCGAATTCCCTTGGGGGCACCACACATCATGCGAGCCCCTCTGCGCAAACAGGGGGGCTCACCTGCGTGAATGCGTTTGGCGACGACCGGCGCGATCGTCCATCGATGGCACATGTGTGCCATTCGCGTGCCTTGTAGGCGAGAAACGCGCTGACGACGAGCGGTTCTCTACGGTGCTGAGTGGCATGGGCTGAGATGGGGAGGCCATCGGCGCCAAGGCTGGATCGAAACCGCCCGCCATAGGCTCAGTGTCCGTTGAGACGCCGCAGCCGCCATCTACTGAACGTCTCGATGACTTCTTACGCAGAAAGTCGCATGCTGCGGGTTGAGGGATTTCGGCGGAATACACAGGCTGTAGAAGCATTGTTCGGCCTACAGCACAGGTGCGGGGCTCCCGGGCGCATGGGACTCCGCGGTGCGGGTGGCTATCTCCACGGGTCCTCTTCTTCATCGGCAAAGACGACCTCGTATGACCTCTGTCGTGACTCCCATGCCTCGTCGGTCTCCCAGACGGAGTCGGGGTACTTCGACGTGTCCTCACTGAGATCTACCTTGAAGCCCCATTCGTTGGCCACAAGTTGTGCGACTTGTTCTGCCCGATCCGCTCGCTTCTGCGAGATACGGCCCAGCTTGATGCGCGGAGGGCGATAGCTCAGCCCGGCCCTCTCGCCAGCGATCAGAGCCGGCCTCAGGCCGTCGCCCGCCAGAGCCCGCCAGACTCGGTCCGCGGTTTCCTCGATCTGCTCATCTCTTGCGACGTCGTGGTCCATGGCTCCACTCCTCTCCTGGCACCATGCTACACACCGGCGGCGACACTCAGTTCAGATGCGGCGACACAGTAGCGCCGATGAGGCCTAACAAGCGCTTCAACCTGGCGCGCCGAAGCTGGCGCACAATGGGCGGGGATAGGCGCGCAGGTTAAGCGCCCAACGTTGGACAGAACCAGGGTCGCACCCGAGGGGATGAGCGCATGAGGGACATGACCCGGTTCGCCTTCGGCGCGACCGCGGCCATCATGACCAGCATGGCTCTCATCGTGGGTCTGGGCTCGGCGAACTCGGGCAAGGCCGGCATCATCGGAGGTCTGCTGATCATCGCGATCGCGGACAACCTCTCAGACACGCTCGGCATTCACATCTACGAGGAGTGCAAGGTGGGGGCGACCGCCGCTGTGCGCACGTCGGTGAGCAACTACCTCACTCGTCTGTTCACGTCGTGCTCGTTCGTCGTCATCGTCCTCCTGCTCCCGCTGGGTGTCGCGCGCTGGGCCGGCGTCATATGGGGCGGCTTGCTTCTCTCCGTGCTCACCTACCTCATCGCCAGAAGCAGGTCTGTCAAGCCCATCCCCGAGGTCGCCACACACCTGCTCGTCGCGCTCGTGGTCGTGGTGCTGAGCCAGGTCATCGGCAGTCTCATCGCGAGGTTCGTCTAGGGCGTGGGCGCGCTCACGAGGGCGCGATGGTCGTTGGCGCGGTCTGTCCAACAAGCGCATCGTTGGTGTCA
>PKWR01000034.1 GCA_003133285.1 Coriobacteriia bacterium | reverse complement strand
GAACTCGCGGACGCCATGCGGTGGGTGTCCGTGCCGCCGCAGTACCAGGCCCTGCTTGAGGCCGACCGCCTCGGGGCGACCGCAGCTATCGGATTGGCGATGGGGAGCGTGGTCTCGTGATCCGGATCAACCTCATCCCGCCGGAGATCCTCCAGAACCGCAAGGACGAGCGGCGCTGGAAGTGGCTGGCGCTGGCGGGCGGCGTCATCGCCGCGGTCCTCGTGATGTTCTGGGCGTTCATGGCGCTGCAGGTCACTGCGTCGACCGCAGAGGTCGACAGCGTCGTGCAGAGGGCCACGCAGCTCGAGACCCAGGCGCAGACGTTCCAGGTGTTCCAGCGGACCGAGGCGGACCTGAGCGTCCGCAAGAGCGCCGTCGCGGCCGCCAAGACAGGTGCCGTCGACTGGGCCCGGATGCTGTACGAGCTCGGACTGGTGCTGCCGAAGGACGTCTACCTGACCGCCTTCACCGGCACGGACGCCGGGACCGGCGCCAACTCGGTCGTCAGCCTCACGGGCCAAGCCGTTGACAAGGTGAGCGACTCGCCGGACAACGGCTACAAGTCGGTCGCCAAGATGCTCGTCCGGCTCGCCGACCTCGACCAGTTGGACTCGGTGTGGCTGTCGAACACGAGCGTCACGGCGGCCAGCGGCACCGCGGCACCCACGATCGGCTGGACTGTCAGCGCGCGCATCACCCCCGGGTCGTCGGCTGTGCCGGCGACGTCGGGGAACTAGTCGGGGCGACGGGGAGCGGACCACCTGATGAAGCTGACCTCACTGCAGAAGATGATCATCGTGGCGGCGCTCGTTGTTGTCGCAGCCGTCCTGGTGGTCGCCTTCGTGATCATGCCCCAGTTCACGCAGCTTGCCGACCTGCAGACGCAGAAGACCGCCGCTGAGGCACGTGCCTCAGCGGCGACAAGCGTGCTCGAGAACCTTCGCGCGGCCAAGGGCCGCGCCGCAGCCACCGAGGCCGAGTTGCTCCAGGTCGGCACGCAGATGCCGGACTCGCCGCAGCTGCCGTCCCTCATCATCGAGCTTCAGGACATCGCGAACGCGTCCGGCGTCAAGGTCACGAGCATCGCCCCCGGTCAGCCGGTGCTCGCCGCGGGCGGGCAGTACACCGAGGTCGCCCTGAGCACACAGGTGACCGCGGAGTGGGACGACCTGCTCGACTACCTCAAGCGCCTCGACCACAGCACACGCCTCCTGCGCGTGAGCAATCTGACCGTGAATCCGCCCGCGGAGTCGAGCACGGCGACGGGCACCGCGGCATCCACCGCGCTCTCGGTGAGCATGACCATGAAGGCATACGTGATCGGCAACAACGGTGTCGTGAGCTCCGCCCCCACGCAGACCGCAGGGACGCCGTAAGGCTCTCGCGACCCAGCAGCACCACGAGACAGCAGGAGGGCCGTACGAGTGTCCGATGACAACGAGCTGAACGGCACGCAGCCGATCGCCCCCGAGGCGACGCCGATCCAGGCCGCCCCCAAGTCGTCTTCGGCTGACTTCTTGTCGACGACCGCGGGCAAGGCCGTGTTGATCACGGCCGCCGTGGTGGTGCTGGTCATCATCGCCGCTGCCGTCGGCTGGTTCGTGATCGGACCGAGCTCGCTCGGCGGATCGACGGGCACGCCCGGACAGCCGACGGGCGTCGTGACGAACCCCGTTCAGAGCGCGCCGGGGACCTCCTCGGTGCCCGCCTCCTCGACCGTCACCACGTTGCCGGTGGCCCCGATCACGTCGCGAGACGTGTTCACGCCTCGCAACCCGTTCACGGTCATCAGGGTCACGACCACCGCTGCGTCCACTGCGAGCAACAACACCGATACCAGTGCGCTGGACCCCGACGAGGTCTACCTGACGGACATCGTCACCGTGAACGGAGTGAAAGAGGCGGTCATCGCGTACGGGGGCAACACCTACACGCTGGCTGCGGGCGAGCTGATCCCGACCACCACGGACTGGAAGGTCGAGAAGGTCCTCGCGAACAGCGTGGTCGTATTGTTCGGGGACGTGAGCGTGACGTTGACGCCGGGGCAGGGGACCTCCAAGTAGGGGAGCCCCCACTGCAACGATCCGACCGCGAGCGGCCCACACGGGCCGCTCGCTTCGCTTCGGGGGCGGGTCTGGCCGCGCGAGCACGATGGTACGATGGGAGCCCAAGCGTGGGCACGAGGTAAGGGGCCGCACATGGAGTACCGCACCGCAGGCGAGTCACACGGCAGGGCGCTCGTCGCGCTCGTGAGCGGCGTGCCCGCCGGCGTTCCGCTCGCCGCCGAGGATCTGGACGCGGAGCTCGCGCGCCGGCAGGGCGGCTACGGCCGAGGTGGGCGCATGGCCATCGAATCCGACCGCGCGCTGATCGTCTCCGGCGTGCGCTTCGGACTCACGATCGGCAGCCCCATCGCGCTCACGATCGCCAACCGCGACAACGCCAACTGGACCGACGTGATGGCCGTCGCCGGCGAACGCACGGAAGGTGGCGCAGTCACAGCCCCTCGTCCCGGCCATGCCGACCTCGCCGGGTGCCTGCGCATCGGAAGCACCGATGCGCGCGACGTGCTCGAGCGCGCGAGTGCGCGCGAAACGGCCGCGCGGGTGGCTGCCGGCGGCGTCGCGAAGGCGCTGCTGGCCACGCTCGGCGTGTGGGTCTGCTCCTGGGTCGAGCGCATCGGCGACGTCGCGGTCGGCCCGTACGCGCCCGAGGGCGTCGACATGGTG
>PKWR01000132.1:18180-18390 GCA_003133285.1 Coriobacteriia bacterium | reverse complement strand
CCCCACGTGCGACCGGAACCGGCGGGACATCGGATCCTCGGTGTCGGAACCTCACCCCGTCACGGGGTCTTCTACTGTGCATGTACCGCCGTGCGGAACGCGGCAAACGGGTCTGCGGAAGGCGCCTCGGCCTTCCCGGGGGCCTCGACGGCGGGACGGCTGCGGCCGATTCCGCTATACTCGCCGGGTGCCTTTACCTCCTGACGCTCG
>PKWR01000132.1:0-18102 GCA_003133285.1 Coriobacteriia bacterium | reverse complement strand
GGCCAGCGCAGCCCCCTCGATCCACTCGATCATCACCAGCTGCACGACCGCAGCCGGCTTCGGCTCCCTCGACGTCACCGCGATGAAGAAGATCGCCGACTACGAGAGCCACGACCACGCGTCGAGCCACAGCAGGTCCTGCTGGGGTCTCTTCCAGCTCTCGACCAGCATGGTCAAGGGCCACCCCTGGTCCGACCCCACGTGGAACACGAGGCGCGCCCTGAGGTACATCAAGAGCCGCTACGGGACGCCGCGCAAGGCGTGGGTGCACATCCAGAAGGCCGGCTGGTACTAGGCCGGGTCCCCCGCCGCGCTTCGGGCGTGGCGATCCGTTCGGACCCCTCAAGGCACGCCCCGCGGCGCTACCTCACCGTGATGTAGTGGTAGCCGCTGTAGCTGGCCGCGTGCCCCGCGTCCTCGTGCAACGCGCGCACGCGCCATCTGCCCGAGTGCGGGAGCGAGGTGCTCGCGCGGTACTTGGTCCTGGCGCTGGAGTAGTAAACGCGCCGGGCGCGGACGCTGTGGTGGTAGACCCATACCCCGTGCGAGTTCCTGAGGTAGAACTTCAGCGTCGCCAGATAGGTGCCGCTCGTGTGCCGCGGCGCCACGTAGCCGTACACGGTGAAGGAGTGGCCTCGCGACACCCCGAACGGTGCGATCGGTGTGGAGACGGTCGCGAAGGGCTTCGCGGACCACGTCAGCCAATACGTCCCTTCGCCTGCGAACGCGTGCGCCTGCAGGTAGTAGTAGCCGGTCACCGGCGCCCGGTACCCGACGCTCTTCGGATACAGCGAACCGTCCGCCTTCGCGACCGGCACGGCGCTGCGCGTGTCCGTGGCCTCGCTGCCATACAGGTAGAGGTCGAAGTCGGTCGACTCCGTGGGAGACCCCGTCAGCGACGCGGATATCCATTCGCCGGCATGCGCGTGCAGCCTGTAGACGTCATCGGTGTCGGTCGTCACGCCGAGCTCGCCGAAGATCCTCGCGGACGGAGCATCGACGCCCTGGATGTTGTCGTCCGGCGCCTGCGTGGCCGACCAGTCGAGCCGGTAGGGCGTCGGATCGCCGCCGCTGTAGACGTCGACGTAGTAGTAGCCCGTCGACTCGGCGACGTACTCGAGGGACTTCGGGTTGTCGTACGTCGTCGCTTCGGCAACCGAGGTGTCGAAGACGTCGGTGGTCTGGGTCGGGTCGAACAGGTAGAGCATCGGAGGAGGATCCACCTCCCCGAGAACGGTCAGCGTGCAATCGATGGTCTGCCCCGCCTGGAGGTACACCTTGTACACGTCGTCGGTGTCGGACAGCCCGCCGACCTCCGAGGTCACGGTCGACTTCGGCAGCGGAACGCCGGGGATGTCGTCATCCGGGCTGAAGGGGTCGACGCTCCAGTCGAGCGAGTATGCGCCGGAGCCCTTGTAGGCGTAGACCATCAACGAATAGGTCCCGGGCGCGGTCGCCGCGTACCGGAGCAACTCGTCGGAGTAGGCGGACTCGCGCTTCACGATCGGCGCGTCGACGTCGATGCTCGTCGACCCCGGACCGAAGAGCCACAGGTCGAAGTCGGCGCTCGTCGGGCCAGCCATGTACACGCTCAGCTGCTCATCGGTGTTCAGGTAGACCCGGTAGATGTCGACCAGGTCACCGCTTTGACCGAGCGCGCCGTTGACCGGCGAGGCCGGCAGCGCGATGCCCGGCAGGTTGTCGTCCGAGACGCCGGTGCGCGTCCACGTGAGCGTGTAGGGACCCGCGCCGATGCGCGCGGACGCGTCGAGGTAGTACCAGCCCGTGGCCGGAGCGGTGTAGGAGATCCTCGCAGGGTTCGAGTCGAGAAGGTCGCTCGTGACGACGCTCCCCGTCGCCTCGAGGTCGGTGGCGTCCGGACCGTACAGGAGCAGGTCGAAGTCCGCCCCCGGGGGCATGGTGAGCGCGGCGTCCAGGGTCTGTCCCTGGCCGAGATAGACGCTGTAGACGTCGTTCGGGTCCGTGTCCGCGGCGAGGGTCCCCGCCACCGGGGGCGCGGTCAGTGCGACCCCCGGGATCTGGTCGTCCGCGCTCGACCCGGGTGGGGCCACCGCGCGGTCCGCGCGCACGAGCCCCCCGATGTCGGCATTGAGAGGGGCCGCGGTCCCGACGACCCTCGCGATGGTCTCCGACGCGGTCGCAGTCGCGTTCACGCTCCACACGAGCGCGGTGACGCCGCTGACGAAGGGAGAGGCCATCGAGGTGCCGCTCAACGACTCGTAGCCGCCCCCGAGGGTCGTGGAGAGGATGTTGACGCCCGGCGCGGCGATGTCCACGCCGATGCCGTGGTTCGAGAAGGCGGCACGGGCGTTGGTGGGGTCCGTCGCGCCGACGCCGATGACCTGGTCGTAGCCCGCCGGATAGCTGGCGCTACCCAAGCCGTCGTTGCCCGCCGCGGCGACCACGATGCATCCCTTGTCCTGCGCGTACGCCACGGCGTCGCCCATGGTCGCGTCCGACGGACCGGCGAGCGAGAGGTTGATGATCTTTGCGCCGGCGTCGGCGGCGTATCGGATGCCGGCCGCCACTCCGATGGTGTCGCCGGAACCCTTGGAATCCAACACCTTGACCGGCAGGATCCTGCACTCGGGCGCGACGCCCGCTCCGCCGATGCCGTTGTCGGCGGTCGCGGCGATGATGCCGGACACATGCGTCCCGTGGCCGTTGTCATCCATGGCGTCGGAGTCGCCGTTCACGAAGTCGTGGTCGTTGGCGGTGTCCACGCGGCCGACGAGGTCGGGGTGGGTGTAGTCGACACCGGTGTCGACGACGGCGACCACGACGGTGTCCTTGCCGCGCGTCACGGTCCACGCCTGCGGAGCGCCGATCTTCGTCAGCCCCCACTGCTGCGAGAACAGGGGGTCGCTCGATGTCGTCCGGTAGACGTAGTTGGGCTGCACCCACGCGACTCCCGCCGAGTCCTTCGCGAGCTGGGTGAACACCGGATCGCTCACGCCCCCCGGCGCCGTCACCAGCAGGAGGGCGTCGTCTCCCTCCACGCGCTCGACCGTTCCGCCACGCGCTTCGAGTGCGCGCTCCGTGGACGGCGCGAAGATGCTCGAGCCGAGGACGACCACGAGCTCGCCGGGGACGGCCGGTGCCAGCGGGTCGATCACGGCCGGCGCCTCGGCGGCGGAGTACGTGACGCTGGTGTCGATGACAGAGCGCGATGAAGTCGGCTCGACCCCGGACGCCTTCGCCTTCGCGGGGATCGGAGATCCCGACTTCTTGATCGCGCTGGCGGTGACCGGAGTCTTCAGCGCTGGGCGCTTGAGTGCGCCGCCTGTGGCCAAGGGGCCGTCGCCGAACGCCCAGCCCGGCGGGACAGCGATCGCCGCCGAGACCGCGATCGCCAGGAAGAGCGAGAGGACCCTGCCGGACCGCGCGCGCATCTGTCTCCTTCGTCGGGCCCCGCAACGCGGGGATGCGCAGCCGGCTGCTCCGGGCCGGCTCGTCTGTGATTGTAATCGGCACAAACGTAGTTCGCTAAACAGACGGCGAGGGGAGCGCCGTACGGCACAGCCGGTTCGCGCTCGGGGGAACGCCCGAGCGACACAACAAGAGCCCCGGATTCCGGGGCTCTTGTTGGAAGCGGTTCGTGACGGGATCGGCCGGGGCTCTAGCCGCGCAGGATCCAGAGCAATGCGGGGCGCGGTACGCGGACCCGCGGCAGATGACGCTCGCGGCGCATCGCGACACCCACGCGGTGAGCGGTGTCGGTCAGGCGGACCGGGATCGTCATCGGCTGCTGCATCCGCATCGCGATCGCGGCGGCCGCCAGGGCGGCGACCAGAGCCAAGGCGTACGTGACGACAGGCATCCCGGATCCGAGCTGGAGCGCGACGACCGCGAAGAACGCGGCACCGCCCCACGAACCCGCAAGCGCGCCACCGAGGATGCCGCGCACGGCCTCCTGGCCATCGCGCCTGTGCGAACAGGCCGTCATGAACGCGAGTACCACGGGGAGCGGAGCCAGCAGGCCGGCAAGGTGAGGGCCGAGTATGCCCGCGCCCGTCGTGATGCCGACGACCGCGATGCTCGCCACGGTCATCTTGAGCAGCATCGAGAACACGCCCGACTTCCGGACCGGACCGCAGGTCGCCGGCCGACTGGCGGCCGCAGACAGGGCAGCGAGTACGACCAGGACAAGGACCGCGACCCAGGCGACCGGAAGGTCGATGAAGGAGAGGCCCCAGGCCACGGAGAGGCAGGCGGCATAGGCGAGCGGCAGGGTGAGCCACCAACGGGCGCGTCGCGCGAGCAGCGAGTACCAGGCGATGAACGCGCCGGTGGCGAGAAGACCCAGGAGGGTACCGCGGGCGGCGGACTCGGCGAAGCGCGGTCCGTGCTCGATGAGCAGGAGGACCGAGATGGGGCCCGAGATCAGCGGGAGGCCGAGNNAGTACTTTCATCACAAACAAGACCACAACGGACTCCAGACACCAGCCAAAGAGAACTTCTTCCTCCTGTATCTTCGGTCCGATTGAGCGTAGAGTCTATTTGCTCTTTTCTTCTACTAGCATCGTATATTTCTTCGCTCGAATGAATAGGAGGCCGTATGCTCAACATCAACCGCCTGCGCATCCTCCGCGAAGTCGCCGAGCGCGGGACGATCGCGGCAGCTGCAGAGGCGCTCTACCTGACCCCTCCGGCGGTCTCGCATCAGCTCGCGGTGCTCGAGCGGGAGGTCGGCGTGCCGCTGCTCGAGCGCACTCCCCGTTCGGTCCGCCTCAACGAGGCGGGACGCCGTCTCGTCGACCGCTCCGAGGCGATCCTCGCGCAGTGCGAGGCGGCCGTCGCCGACGCGCAGGCGACCGCGGCCACGGTCAGCGGCACCGTCCGGCTCTCGGTGTTCCAGACGGCCGCGCAGAGCATGGCGCTCCCCGCCCTCGTGGCGCTTCGGCACGACCATCCCGACCTCACGGTCTTGACGAGCGACTTCGAGCCGGTGCGGGCGGTGCCCGCCCTCAAGGCGGGCCAACTCGATATCGCGCTGTCGAGCGAGTGGGACTTCGTCCCGGTACCGGCCGACCCTGGGATCGACCGCCACGACCTGCTCGCGGAGCCGGTCGTGGCGCTGCTCCCTTCCGGACACCCGGCATCGGGCGGACCGGTCCGGATGCTCGACCTGTTGCGCGAGGACTGGTGCGTCGCGGGAGAGACGGCGTCGAGCCGTCAGGCAATCCACCGCGTCGCCCGGGCAGCCGGCTTCGAGCCGCGCGTGGTGTTCGAGAGCAACTACTTCCGCGCGATCGGGTCCGCCGTCGAAGCCGGCCTGGGTGTCGGGATCGCGCCCCGCATGACCGACCTGCGCGGGCTTGATCTGGCCATCGTGCCCCTCGTGGAGCCCAAGCTTGAGCGGCGCATCTACGCCGCGGTGCGCAAGGGCTCCGGCGGCGCTCCCGCGATCCGCGCCGTGCTCGATGCGCTCGCCGCAGCCGCCGAACGACAGGGCGAGGCCTAGATCCGACACGCCTCCGCGTCAGGGCCGTACGCCCCTGACGCGGAGATCGACCCGGGTGTCGGTCTCGCCTATGGCGAGGATGCGGGGTCGGTCGACTTGACCGACATACTGTCGAACGAGGTCGTGCCGGCGACGCCGATCAGACCAGAGCGGCCGTCGGTCACGAGCGCGTTGTAGGCGTAGCCGCCCACGCCCGTCCCGTCGACCGAGACGTTCACCACGTTGCCCTGGAGGCTCACCGCCAAGGCGCAGTCGCCGGCGACCGTCGCGAGCTTCACGGCGAAGTCCACGATCCAGCCGGTCCGCTTCGCGTAGTGACCGATGAGCAGACGGTTGGTCGTGGCGTCGATGACCACGAACTTGTAGCTGTCGACGGAGTACACATCGAAGACGATGCCGCCCATTGCGGTCGTCGTGAAGGTCGTCTCGATCGACGCCGAGTAGGTCGGACCGGTGACGCCGATGGTCGAGAGCACCATCGAAGGAGCGGAAGTGCTCGCTACGGTCGTCGAGTACCGGCCGCTGCTCAGGTTCCACGTACCGGAGGCCGGTGCCTTCAGCGCATCCGCCGGCGACTTGCTGAAAGTCGTCCCGCGCTCCACGGAGACCGGGTCGGCCAGCTTCTGGACGATCACGTTGTCGATACGTGCCTTGGCGCCCTGCGCTCCGAGACCGACCATGCCTTCGTTGAGGGCATGCACGAACCCGTCCGCGTCCACCCGCGCGCTGTAGGTGTAGGGGCGAATTCAGATACTAAGTGCACCACCCCAGGGGTGCGAAGGCGAGGCAATCTGGGACACTTCTGGTTCCTCCAAACCGCCAAGTAAAGGGGAACCGAACATGAAGTATCGCCAGATCACCTCGGGTGAACGATACGCCATCGCGGCCCTGAGAAGACGCGGACTCTCGGCCCGCGAGATCGCGGTCGAGCTGGGGCGCGCACACACGACCATCTCGCGCGAGATCCGGCGCAACAGCTGCACCGACGGCGCGTACCGGCCCTTCAAGGCATCTCACCGCACACGTGGTCGACGATCACGCTCGAGACGCAACGAACGTATCAGGCCCGACACGTGGGCTATCGTCGAGCACTACCTGCGTCTGGACTGGAGTCCCGAGCAAGTCGCAGGGTTCCTGCGGGCGGAGCGCATCCTGTCGATTAGCCACGAGACGATCTACGTCCACGTCTGGCACGACAAGGCGTGCGGCGGTGAGTTGTGGAAGCACCTTCGACAGGCCGGCAAGAAGAGGCGCAAGCGCTACGGCGCCTACGATTCCCGCGGCAAACTCGCAGGTAAGCGGCACATCTCCGAACGTCCGCCCGAGGTCGAGGACCGATGCGAACTCGGCCACTGGGAGATCGACACCGTGATGGGCACCGAGCACGGGCGCAACAGCGTGCTCACGCTCGTGGAGCGCGCGACCGGCTACACGGTGATGGGCAAGCTCGAGCGGCACTGCGCTGCCGACGCCGTCACCCGCTGCGTCGAGCTGATCGGGCGGCACACCGGGCGCGTCGCGACCATCACCGCCGACAACGGCACCGAGTTCCACAGCTACAAGCANNATCCGGCAGTACCTGCCGAAGAAGACGAGCCAGGCCCACATCACCCAAGCCGACTGCGACGCGATCGCCGCAAAGCTCAACTCACGGCCGCGCAAGCGGCTGGGATTCAAGACACCGGAGGAGTGCTATGCGGCAGCCAGGTAGGCGGGAGAAGAATCACGCTAAGTGGTGCAGTTCAAACTTGAACTTACGCATCCGGCAAGCCCTCAGGGCACTCCCCTGGCGGCGGCAACGGGACACGGATGTGCTGTCGGCCTCCAACCGTCTCGAGGTAGTCCGTGGCGAGGTCCCAGTCTGCGTAGGCAATCGGGAAGACGTCCGGATACGTGATACCGAGCATCTCCTGAAACCACCCTGAGTACAGCCAATCCGAGCCCGGCGCCGCTCGTTCTGCACGATGTGGAGACCGTAAGCGGTCGACGATGTCTGCTTCGCTGCGGGGCCTTCGTGATGCGCTGGTGGACCATTCTTGATGGATTTCGAACAGCAGCCCCCGCCCCTGACCGCTCGCGGACGGGCAGTGTCCCACGGGCAGCCAGGAGCTCATGTCGATTGTCGGATCGGGCATTGACGCGACCGACGCTACTCTGCTTCTAGCAGTGTCTTCAGGTTCGCCATAATCGCGTCGCCCTCGTGGTCGTTCAGCTTGACGATGGCAGCTTCGGCCAATTTGCCGAGCACCGGGATCGGGACCGTGTAGTCGACCTGGAACGTGACCTTCGTACCGTCACTCTCCGGTTCCATCATCCACGTCTGGGTGCTGTCAATACCGCCCTTGGTCTTGCTGACGGTGCGCTGGTTCGTGATGTGCTCGACGTCCTCGCTTGTTCCTTCCAAGCGCATGCCGGCCATCTTGTACGTCCAGCGGTTGCTGTGACCGCCATTGGGCAGCGACTGCACGTCCTTGATCTCGACCAGGCTCGGCCAGATCTCGGGCAGGTGCGTCGGATCGTCCAGGTACCTGCAGACCTTCTCGACCGGTGCATGGACAACAACACTCTTCGTCAGACTCGCCACGGCTATCACCTCCTTCCTTCGGTGATAGCTGCACGCTCTGCCACGAAGTACTTGCCGCTTGTCGTCACGTGTTCGCGGGATCGGGTCCGCTCCATCACGAGCCTGCACGAGATGGCTGCCCCGCAGACCCACGTCCATATTCCCACGGCGGTCAAACGCGAAACGCGGAGCAAGACGCACAGGCCAGACGCCGTATGGCATCTGACCTGCGGAAATGCTGATGGGCGATACAGGACTTGAACCGGCGAATGAGTAGCGTCTCCACAGCTCAGGTGTCCCGTCCTTGCACAAGGAGCGCATAGGTAGCCTCTGTGGTGCACCAACGCTACAGGGCTCCGCTCCAGCGCCGCGACGCGTGTCCTTCGGGCAGAGTACCCGACGGAACCTTCGGGTAGCGTGCCCGAAGGACACCCCCTCCCGAGAAGCAAGAACGGCCGCTGCCATCAGATCGCCGTGCGTCAGGGAGCGTGGCGTGCCACACACACCCAGTACTCGTGACTTGCGATCGTGGACGCTGAACGCCGTGGAGACGATGACATCGAGTCCACCAATGGTCCCCGAGCACTCTCAGGTGAGCATCGCCGCGGCTCGGCTGACGCCTCGACCAAACAAGCCGAAAGCGCCCGAGAACACCCGCTCACGACCGAACACCGACACCATTTGTCGGTGCGTTTGTCGGTTTCCGACACCCGACATGCGTGAAGCCGGGCACGAACACCCGGCTTCACCTGCGCTTATGTTGGTGGGCGATGAGGGATTCGAACCCCCGACTTCCTCCGTGTAAAGGAGGCACTCTACCGCTGAGTTAATCGCCCGTGCGGGTCAGCGCCTGTTCCGACGTGCCGCACGGCCTATTGAACCACACGCGGCGCACCTCCCTGCCTCCGCGCGGTGCGCTGCAGCCGGATGTGATCGGATGACCGGGGGGGACCGATGCGCGACGACGGGGTACGGCCGAAGCGGATCGTCGTCGACGACCTCATGCAGCAAGGCTACGAGTACGCGCTGACGGCTCCCGCCGGCGCCGAGTTCGACCCCCGCTTCGAACCCGAGCTCACGCCGCAGGAGATGCTGCATCTGGGCGTGTTCGGCGGCAAGTACCTCACGGACTGTCGTGGCGAGTTCCCGGACGAGTGGTTCGAGGGCGCGCGCCTGTGCCACGAGCGGCACGACCCGGCGCTCAACCACTTCGGGCTCAACGCGAGCCTGCCGTTGTCGGAGTGGCGCCGACGCGGCTGGCTCACCGCCGACGACCCGCGCGGCTGGTTCCAGTGGTATTGCCGCTACTGGATGGGGCGACGCATCCCGGGTGAGGACGACCGGCAGATCGGCCGCTGGCGCGCGTTCCGCCGCCACGCGCGCCAGGTGCGCGCCAACTGCCTGCCCGGGGACGAGTCGTGCCGGCCGAAGCAGCGCCAGGCGCTGCTCAACTGGGCATGCGACGGCCGCAGGATCTGACGCCCGGCGACGGGTCTCAGAGACCGGCGAGCGCCGTCTCGAGATCGGCGACGAGCTCGAGCACCTCGCCGCGGTGCTGCTCCCAGTGGTCGAACCCGAGCGCGGCGTACTCACCGAGGATCGCCTCTGCGTTCTCGTCCAGCACGCGGCTCGCGGGGTCGAGGCCCTGTACGATGACGAGCCCCGACGGGGGCGCGTCGATGACCGTCAGCCGCAGGTCCGGGCGGTAGCGCCGCAGCACGAGCGCGGCCTTCCACACGTCGCCGGTCCACAGGGCGGTCGTCCGGTCGCGCGCGGCCGACAGGGCGTCGATCGGCAGGCAGTCGTGCAGGACGACCACCGTGTCCGGCGTCGAGACGCGCTCGACGTTGGCGAAGTCCCTGATGACGTACTCGAACAGGTGCATGCCGTCGATGAACGCCAAGTCGAGGTCGCGGCCGCCGAGTTCCTCGCGGACGTCGCACTTCGCAAAGAAGTCGTCGCTCGTCATCGCGAAGACCTCCGCGTTCGGAGCCGTCGGGCGCGTCAGGATGGGAGCCGGGTCGATGCCGATGGCGACCGCCGCGGTCGTGGCCAGCGCCAGGGAGTCGCCCTTTCGGATGCCGATCTCGAGGTAGGTCTCGGGCTTGAGCGTGGCGTGCAGACGCCGCAGCGTGCGGTAGTAGCCGCGGGAGCGCAGGCTCGCCGCGAAGCGGATGAGGCGGGCCTTCACGCTGTCGCGGGACCGTTCGGCGTCGGTGTCGTCAGTCATGCGTCTCGTCCCTCGTTCGCCGGCAGGGCCGAACCATTGAAGCACACGGGCCGCCCGGCCTACCTGATGGAGAGCCGCTTCTGCGCGGACACGGCCGGCAGATACGCGGCACCGGTGTAGCGGACCCGGAGGTAGTACGTGCCATGCGAGCGATTCCAGGTGGACAGGGTGTACGACCAGTGGTGACCGCTGTAGGTGCTGCGCACCGACAGTGTCGTCCACCTGGCCCAGACCGACTTCCGGATCTGGAACGAGAGCCTCGTGCCGTTCGGCACGTTCCGCGAGGTGGTCCCGTAGAACCTCACCGCGTGGCCGTGGGTGGAGACGGTCCGGTCGGAGGCGATGGTCAGACCCAGGGCCCGCAGCGACGTGGCGAAGGTCACGGAGATGGTGTGGTTCGCACTGACGCCAGAGAACGTATAGGACGTCACGGCACCGACCCGGGACCCATCGACGAGGACGCCGCTCACGCGGTAGCCGGTGTCCGGCGTGATCGTGAAGGTCGTGTTCGCGCCGGCAGCCACGGTCTGGACCATGGCCGGGGCTATCGATCCGTGCGAACCCGCGGACGGCGCGATGGTGAAGGTGGCGACCGTCTCCGACGGAATGCCGCCGGCAGACAGTGTCTGGTCGACGAGCGTCTCCATGCCCCACGCGACCGATACGCCACGCGTGATGGTCGCGTAGGTCCCGCCCGGGTCGCTGAAGGACAGGCTGCCGAGGCCGGCGCTCAGATCGCCGAGGCGGTACCGCCCGTCGGCGCCGGTGACCGTGGAGATCGCCGCACCGCCTCCGGGCGCGAGGCAGACGACGTGGATCCCCGCGAGGGGATCCCCCACGAGGTTCGTGACCCGCCCCGCGATGCTTCCGGCCGGACACAGGGTGAGCGTCGGCTCGAACGTCGCACCGGGAGCGATCCGGTAGGTCAGCGTCTCGCCGCCGGCGATGCGCCAGCCCTCGACGCGAGTCACCGAGAGCTCGTGTGGCGATCCGCTGTCGATCCGGTCGATCTCGAACGACCCATCGGGTCCCGTCACGGCGCTGCCATCGTAGACCGCGCCGCCGGAAGTGACCGTCACGCCTCCGACCCCGCCGCCGGTCGAGGTGACGATCCGCCCGACGACCCGGCCCCTGAGCGCGAGGGTACCGTCGATCCCCGCGATGGATGTCGTCTGAGGGACGCGCACGGGTGTCGGGGTGTCGGGATACCCCACGACGCCCGTGAGATGGTCGAAGTACTCGCCCGTTCGCAATCCACTGGGATCGTCGAACCTGACGATGTACGAGCCGGGCACGACCTTCGCGCTCCATGTTCCGTCCGCCCCCGCGGTCGCGGTCGCCACCGGGAAGCTCGACCATGAATCGGCCGGCCACAGCCCGATCGAAGCACCGGCCGCCGAGGTGCCCTCCGGCGCGTTCCTCACCGTCCCTGCAACGGTGGAGGCGATCTCGCTGAAGGGCTTCTGAAGGACGCTCAGGGTGTACGCCCCGCCGAGCGAGGAACCGCCCGGATTCCACTCGTGCACGTAGCAGAAGCCGTCCGCGTTCGCGCGTATCCATCGTGTGGACGGTTGGTCCCTCACCCACCCCGGGTAGCCGAGCACCTCGACGGCATTTCCGTCGCACAGGTAGGTCGACACGCCCGCGTCCGCACTCCACCAGAGTGAGACGCGGTAGGCCATCCCGGCGCGCACAGGGAACTTGACCCACTCGTCGGGCGACTGATGAGCCGTGATGAATGTGTCGCTGTGGAACGGTGTGTCATCGACGCGGATCTCGACAACGGNNCGCGACGACGACGAGGACGCCCACGAGGAGGGACGAGCGTATGCGGTTGGCAGATCCCATGGGTTCGCCGCCGTCGATTCCGGTCGAGGTATCGACCCCACTATAGACAGCGTGCGAGGTGCGTCCCGCCGTGTCGGACGAACGTGGGTCCACCGTCCGGGCCGGGGACGGCGGGTCGGACGTCGCCGGTCGTCGGAGAAGCGCAGGTGAGCCAGCCTGTTCGCACAGACGGGCCGACGAGGACCTGTGGGTGACCGTCGCACCCTGGCCAGTCCGCGCACCCACGTACTCGACAGGCCGCGCCGAGGAGGTCGCGCTCCTATGATCGGTCCTGCCGCGTGGGTCAGTCGGCACTGTGGAGAGCAGCCACGGGAGCGCCTCGCAGACGCGGTACAGCCAGATGGCCTCGACGTTGCCGGGCTCGACCCCGTTGTGTGGACGGGATCTCCTAGGAACGCCTTTGCCCGCCGAACAGGAAGAAGACCCAGCCCGCTGTCATGAGGAGGTAGATCGCGACGTCAGACCACAGCAGCGCGTTTCCCAGCCCAGAGAGTGCCGCCAGCACGCCGACAGCTAGGCCGGTGATGGACAAGACGAAGTTCCCCATCATGATCGCGCGTAGAGCGTCACCTTGCGGAGCATTCCTGCCGAGCCAGGTCAGCACCCCGATGCCGAGGAACGCCGAGCCGAAGTACCGCCCCATCAATTGTCCGGCAGTGTCCAGCGCGACACCGTAGAGCGCCATCAATTGCGCGGGCACGACGATGAAGGCCAGCCCGAAGGCGAACGCGATGAGAGCGCCGATCGCCATGAATGTGCTGCGCCTCATGGAACTCTCTCCCTTCCATCGAACGGCTACCGGCGGAGACAACGAGGGTTGTCCACGTCCCCGCGGATGAGTCCTCCACGACAGTTCATAGGTCTCCCCTTCTTGCCCCCACGGGCTGACTCCGAACCGCCAGTGCACGCTGCCGTCGCCCCGTCAGGTAGATGCGCAGTTGGTCCAAGCCGGGGTGCGCCACGTCGGTTCGCGTAGGTCCGCCGAGAGGCAAGTGAGAATGCCTGCGGTGATCGTGGCGTCCTCCCAAGACGCGATCTTCACCAGCAGCACCTGGAGGGCACGCGCGGGCCGCCAGCACGGCTCTCCCGGCACGACGGTTCTCGCGTACGCAGGTGAGCCCGTCTGTTTGAACAGACGGGCTCACGAGGATCTGTGGTGCCCGCAAGGAAATTCGAGACCCGACCTGCCAGTCTCAGCCAGAGTCACCCCGTACCTGCGAGCGCCGAGTGGTCGCAGCTCACAGGCCATGTCCAGGTCCAGGCCGTCGCGCGCCGGCACGTGGCGGATCCGCCTGGGCGGCGACGTACTCCCCGTACCAGGCCATGGCGGCGAGGGCGCGCACCGCGGCGACCGGCGAGTAGAGGATGACCGGATCGTGCCGCTCACCGCCCGGGAAGGTCGCGGCCTCGAGCGGGCGCAGGGGGACGTTGATGATCGGTTTGCCCGTGCTCGCCATGAGCTCGGTCACGCGCTCGAGGAAGGCGACCTCGGCCGGGTTGAAGCTGCCGCGGCCGGGTCCGCCCGGTACGCCGGCGGCCTCGGCATCGTCCGACGTCCAGCCGGTGGACGGGCTGCGGAGGATGCCTAGCACGACCACGGCGTCCACCGACTCGCTCTCGGCGAGCACCGTCAGTGCATGGCTTGCGAGGTCCGGGCCGATGGCCGCCACGAGGTCGACGGGGTTGCTGCGGCACCAGTAGCCGGGCAGGAGGTCGTCCAGCTCGGCGAGGACGCGAGGCTCCAGCACAGCGAGCTCGAGGTCGTTGCGCGCCACCTCGTCCGCTGCGAGCACGCCCCAGCCTCCGCCGAGGGTCATGACCGCCACGCGACGGCCCGCCGGCAGCGGGAGCTCGCTGAGACACAGCGCCAGGTCCATGCTCTCGTCCGGGCCCGTGCGTACGAGGCAGCCCGTCTGGCGGGCAGCGGCCATGAAGACGTCGGCCCCGCCCGCCATGGCGCCGGTGTGCGATGCGGCGGCGCGGCATCCGTACTCCGTCAGGCCGCCGCGCAGCACCACCACCGGCTTCTTCGGCGTGATGCGGCGCATGACGTCGAGGAAGCGGCGACCGTCACCGATGCCTTCGAGATAGACGAGCACGGCGGCGGTCTGGGTGTCGTCTCCCAACGCGTCCAGCACGTCGAGCGCGCTCGTGCTCGCCTGGTTGCCGACCGACACGTACTTGTCGATGCCGATGCCGCGCCGCTCGGCCCGGGTGACGAGTTGCACGCCGATGTTGCCGGACTGGGACACGATGCTCAGGCCGCCGGGTTTCGGCCGCAGCTCCAGGAAGCCGACGGCGTGGAGCAGGCTGTGAGTCGCGACCAGGCCCATGCAATTGGGGCCGATGAGCGTGACGCCTGAGGCCCGGGCCGTCTCGACCAGGTCCGCCTCCGCGGCGGCCCCCGCCTCTCCCGCCTCCGCGAAGCCCGCGGCCACCACGAGCGCGACGGGGATCCCGCGCTCGCCGCACTGCTCAACGACGGCGTTCACCTGGGCGGCCCCCAGCGCCACCAGCGCCAGGTCCGGGGCTTCCGGCAGCTCCGCGATGCTGCCGAAGGCGGGCAGTCCGCACACGGTGCCGCCACGGCCGTTCACGGGGTAGATGGGTCCGGCGAAGCCGCCGTCGACGAGGTTACGGAGGAGGGATCCGCCCCACTTGTGAGGGTCGCTCGAGGCGCCGACGACCGTGACGGCACGCGGCGCGAACAGGGGGGTCAGATCGGGGGACGAGGTGACATGTGGGATGGGGGCGGACGCGGACGCGCCTCGCTCCGCGGCCGGATCGAGGATCACGAGTGCGTCGGCGGCCACCGGCGTCGCGCCTTCCACGATAAGTGGGTTCACGTCGATCTCGGTCACGGCCGGGTGATCCTCGGCAATACGCGCGAGCGCGCGGATAGAGCCTGCCAGAGAGGCGCGATCCACGGGCGGCAGGCCGCGGAAGTCGTCGAGCAGCACGCTCGCCCTGATCCCGGCAAGCATGTCCTCGATGTCCCGGTCTTCCAAGGGCGTCACGCCGAGCGCGATGTCCTTGTGAGCCTCGGCGAAGATCCCTCCGACGCCGAAGATGATGACGGGGCCGAAGAGAGGATCGCGCTTCATGCCGATCATGAACTCGCGCGCTCCCCGGACCATCCGCTCTACGAGGAGCAGGACGTCCTGACCCTCGGTGAGCGCCAGAAGCGAGCGCGCAGCTGTCCGGACCGCCTCGTCCCCGCGGAGGTCCAGAGCGACCAGTCCGCGCTCTGTCTTGTGGTTGATGTGGGGTCCGATAGCCTTGACGACCACCGGACCGTCGAGCCGCCGGGCGATGGCTGCGGCCTCGTCCTCATTGCGCGCGAGCCCGCCCTCGGGGACGGCGATCCCGTAGCCGGCGAGCAACGTCTTCGCCTGCCACTCGTCCAGCGCGCCGAGCCCTTGAGCTACGGCTGCGGCCACGACCTCGGCTGCAGCGCGGTGGGCGGCCGACGACCGTGTCACCATGCCGCGTTCACCCGCGCACGCGTTCGTTCTCCCCTGCACAGTCGCAGCATGGCATGTACTCCCGTATCCCGGAGAGCTGAGACGACGCTCCGCCTTCGGAGAGCCGCGTCTCACAGTATAGGGAGTGGTCTTGTTGACTCAAACGCGGCCACAGCGTTGTCCGCGGAACATGCCGTCCAACGCCGCCCAGTGCCGGGCCGTCGCGCCCGGTTTCAACGCGTCTATGGCACACAAGGCACGCGAATGGCACACATCTGGACCCACCGACCGTTCATCCGCGAGGCCGCTCACTTGAGAAAGCGCAGGTGAGCCCCCCTGTTTGCACAGAGGGGCTCGCGTGGTTTGTGGTGCCCCCAAGGGAATTCGAAACCTGACCTCCGGGTTTCAGCCGGAGTCGGCTCGTCTCCATGAGTGCCGCATAGTCGCAGGTCACACGCCATCTGTGGTATCAGGTTGTCCCGCTCAGCATCGGCTAGCTGCAGGCAGTCTCACCGCGTCTTCCACACACAAGGCACGCGAATGGCACGCCCCCCACGTGGTCGAGCCGACGGAAAACCCGGGGCGAATGAGTTCGGCTTGATCGCTGCCAACACCGTCCAGTGTGCTTGGTTGTCTATCGATGTGTGAGCAGCGCAAGAAGGTCTTTCGCGACGAGCGCGCCTAGTGCTCTTCCCGAGGAAGACGAGTTCCGTGCAGCGTGCGATGGAGCCTCGCGGACAGACACCCGGGTCAGGGGTCCACCCGCCCCAGGAGGAGACTCATCCGGTTCCAAGATCATTCACGATGGCCNNATCGGCATGTTCCACGGCAAGATCTTGCGTACGGCGAAGTGAACGCGAAACCGAGAGGATTGATCGGCGAAAGGGTCGAACTATCCCGCGCCATGATCCTCTGGTCAGCTATGTTGCGGCGCTCGTATCGACATGTGAGATTAGTGTGCAACTCTTGGGCTAGACTTGCGCGTCGCCATGGCCCAGCGTGCGCCGGAAAAGGGTGCGGATGCCCCTTGGGGAGAACCTAGACGCGGCCGCAGGACTTCGGTCCTTGGCTTGTCACGTGCCTGCCAACCTTCCCGCCCCTGCGTTCAGGGCGGTCACGAAGACCCAGTTCGCTGCTGAGCGACGGCTAGTACAGGGTGTGCCGGCCGAGTTCGGCGGCCTCTTTCTTGGGCAGGCGTCCCTTGGCGACGAGATCGGTCAGCCTGTCGTCGATCCGCCTCAGTCTTTGGGACATTGACCGCATCATGGCGAACGCGAACGTCGGCTCGGCGGCGAGGCGCGCCGTCAGGGTCTCGAGGTCGTAGACGTCCACCTCTACCTGCGTCTCGGCGATGGCCGTCGTAGACCGTGGCGCGCCTTCGAGAAGCGCCATCTCACCGAACCACTGGCCCGGGCCGAGGTCGGCGATCTTCACCATGATCCCGTACATGTTCTTTGTGATCCTGACCTCGCCGGACCTGATGGAGTACATCGCATCCGCCGCGTCACCCTCCCGGTAGATCAGACCCTTTGGGTAGGTACTGGCTGTGCTCGCTGACTCCTGCAACTGAGACGCCCCCCTCCAGGCAGAACGATGCTCGACCGCTGGGTCTCGCGAAGCCCCCATTACCATGTCATACCCTTGGCAACCGCTCCGAGACCGCGCATGCCGCCGACGTAGGCGAAGGCGCGCGCTGGTTGGTGTCACGAGTACCGGACGAGCGCCCGACGCGCCGACCACTGGGCCTCGCCCCGGGACGCGAACGGGAACGACCGGAAGACCTGTCAGCAGCCGCGGCTCGGGAACCACACGAACGTGATGGTCCGCCAGTGGCCTATCCGTGCCTGTGTCGTCGTGCCGTTCAACGTGAAAGCCTCCCAGCCTGGGTTTCAGGCGAAGAGGCTCTGTGGTAGATTCTCTCTGCCTGATGCCAGTCTCATCAAGTCGAACACGGCGGCTGCGGGTCCGAAAACCCGGCCACCAACGAAGACCGCTTCCACCTTTGGGGGCGGTCTTCGGTCATCCTACGCCGGCTGCACGTACGGCGTCCCGCTCCTTCTTCCGCACGTACGGCGTCCCGTGCTCGCGCAGGTACTCGGCCTTGAACACCTCGCACCGCGCCCGCACGCACGCCCGGCACTCGTCGAGGCACGGGTTGCCCTTCGCGCCGACGTAGAAGTCCATGTACGGCCTCGACGCCTTGCACGTGCGACACTCCCGGTGAGCTCGCTTCTCCTGCCATCCTCGCTTGGCGGCCCTGTACGTCACCACGTCTTCTCCTGCCGTCCTAACCGTCCTAGCCTTCACCGTCCGCTGCCGGTGGCACGTCTTGCACTCGCGCGTATCTCCAGCGAAGAGCTCTTCATCCTGCCACCCGCACTTGCTGCACCATTTCTCGCCGGCGTCCCGGTGGTGCGCGTACTCGGCGAAGGTCATGCCGAGCGTCCAGCCGCCCGCGCCGTCGTAGTCGATGATCCCGCCGCGAGAATATGGTGCCCCCAAGGGAATTCGA
>PKWR01000063.1 GCA_003133285.1 Coriobacteriia bacterium | reverse complement strand
AGCACGCTCGCGACACCTGCGGCTTCCGCCTCGGCCTCGGCCATGCCCTCCTCGATCGCCCACCGCATCGTCAGATGGAAGTGGACCGCGAATCCAGGCACCGGCACCCTCCCTCGTGATCCGCGCGGCATGGGGGAACATACCCCGACGTGACGTGACGCGTCCTTCGGTGTTGACACCGTGTCGCGAGTCGCTATGTTAGTGAGCGATAACTACGCTCGTGGGCCGGAGGCCAGTNNGTCATCTCGGTCGCGGGCGATGTCCGCGTCGACGAGGACGTGGTCCGCGCACCCTCGATCACGTATCCGACGCCGGACTACACGGTGGGTATCCCGACGGCCGGGGTCGCGGCGTCCACGAAGCGCAGCTCAGGTGCGCCCGCGGCCGCCTCCCGCATGCCGGTGGTATCGGGCTATCTCGTAGACGTGCCCGTGGCGCTCGGCGTCCACGTGACCAAGGGCCAGGTCGTCGCCCGGCTCGACACGGCGATGCTGGACCTGGGCGTCCGGCAGGCCGAGACCGCGCGCACGAAGGCCCGCACGAACCTCGACGTGCTCGACACCACGATCGACACGTTGGCGAACTCGCGGCGCAAGCTGGTCACCGCCCGCTCCCGGCTGGCGACCGCGCGGGCCAGCCTGGTCGCAACGATCGGCGTACTCACCAAGACGCGCGCCAGTCTCGAGACCTCCATCGCGCTCATCCAGCGGCTCATCGCCCAGGTCCCGCCCGCGGGCCCGCCCCACGTGCCGCCCTATCCCGTGCTGCTGGCAGGGATGCAGCAGGGCCTCGCCGGGCTGGAACAGGGGCTCGCCGGCGCGAAGGCTGGCCTCGCCACGATGAACCAGGGCCTGGCGAAGCTCTCGAAGGGCCTCAAGCAGCTCGACGGCGCGCGGTCGCAACTCAAGGACGCGCGCAAGCTCGTCGTCATCGGCGTCGCGGCCCAGGACGTGGCGGTCGATCTGGCGAAGGCCCGCAGGGCGGCGGCCACGATCGTCTCGCCGGTCGACGGCATCGTCACGTACACGCGGGCGGCCGGGACCGCCGTCATGGTCGGCGCGCCGATCGTGCGGATCCGCCCCGACGGGCCCTCGCGCATCTACACCTACCTCACGACCGATCAGCTCGCGCAGGTCTCGGTCGGGTCCCGCGCCTCGGTGACCTTCGACTCCAACACCGGCGGACCGCTCGCGGGGCGCCTCATCTACCTGGGGGACGGCGCGACAGTTCCGCCGACGAACTTCCCCACCTCCATCGTGCACATGACGCGGGCCGTCCGCGTCACGATCGAGCTCGACGGCGACCTGACAGCACCGCCCGGAACGCCCGTGGACGTCGAGATCGGCACCGGCCTCTAGGCCGCCGCACCTCGTCATCGCAGCAAGACAGAACAGGAGCGTCTACGACATGAAGCGCATCTTCCCGATAGTGGCCGTGGTCGCGGTGCTGGCAGTCGCCGGCTACTTCGGCTGGACGTGGTACAGCGGCACCACCGCGAGCGCCTCCGCCTTGGGCGGCAGTGGCACCATCGAGACCGACCAGATCGCCATCACGCCGCAGACGAGCGGCCGGATCCTGACCGCCCCGAGCGAGGAAGGCGTCCCGGTCAAGAAGGGTGACGTCCTCTACACGCTCGACCCGGCGCTCCTGGCCCTGCAGGTCAACCAGGCGCAGGCCGGCGTCGACGCCGCGAAGGCCAACCTCAAGACCGTCAAGGACAAGAGCGGACACACCAGCGCCGACGTCGCCGCCTCACAGGCAGGGGTCGACCAGGCGCAGGTCGCGCTCAAGATGGCGAAGCTGCAGGTCGGCTACGCGACCGTGACCTCGCCGATCGACGGCGTCGTGGCCTCGATCGCGGCGCGTGCGGGCGAGAACGCCGTGCCCGGCAGCACGCTCGCCGTCGTCAGCAACCCCGCGAGCATGACCGTCACGATCTTCGTGGCCGAAAGCGAGATCGGCCAGGTCAAGATCGGCCAGAAGGGCACGCTCACGACCGACTCCGTCACCAAGACCTACGACTGCGAGGTCGTCTTCATCGCGACGCAGGCCGAGTTCACTCCGGCCTCGATCGAGACGAAGGACCAGCGCGTCAAGCTCGTCTACCAGGTCAAGCTCCGCATCACCGATGCCGACGCCTCGCTGAAGCCGGGCATGCCCGCCGACGTGGTGCTCTAGGTGACCGACCGCACTGACAGCGTGGAAGCGGCCATCGACGTTCGCGCGCTCACGCGCGTGTTCCGCAACGTCAAGGCCGTCGACGACGTCACGATGACGATCCCGCGCGGCGAGGTGTTCGGCCTCGTCGGGCCGGACGGCGCCGGCAAGTCCACGCTCATCCGCATGCTCGCCACCGTGCTCGCCCCCACCTCCGGAGACGCGCTCGTCTTCGGCCACTCGGTGCTGACCGATCCGCACAAGGTGAAGCCGCGCATCGGCTACATGTCGCAGGCGTTCTCGCTCTACGGCGACCTGACCGTGCAGGAGAACCTGGACTTCTTCGCCGAGCTGCGAGGAGTCCCGCACCGGGACATGGCCTCGCGCTCCAAGCGCCTGCTCGAGTTCTCGGGCCTCACCGAGTTCAGCAAGCGCCAGGCGCAGTTCCTCTCCGGCGGCATGAAGCAGAAGCTCGCACTCGCCGCGACGCTCATCTCCGAGCCCGACCTGCTGTTCCTCGACGAGCCGACCACGGGCGTCGACCCGGTCTCCCGCCGCGAGTTCTGGCGCATCATCTCCGGGCTGCACCGCGACGGCATCACCGTCTTCGTCGCGACCCCCTACATGGACGAGGCGGACCGCTGCGACGAGATCGCGTTCATGACCCAAGGGCGGATCATCCTGCGTGACACCCCCTCGGGGATGAAGGGCCGCGTGCCCGGACGCGTCATCGAGGTGGCCGTGGACGACTACCGCGGCGCGATGCGGGTCCTTCGCGCCCTGCCCTGCGTGCACAGCCTCGAGGTATCGGGCGACATGCTGCGGGTGCTCGTGGCGAAGGACGCGGGCGCATGCGAGGGCACGCTGCGGGACGCCTTGGCCGGCGCGGGATTCACCGTGCACCACGTGACGCCCTCGCAGACCGACCTCGAGATGGCTTTCGCGACGCTGATCCCGACCGCCGCCAAGAGCACGGACGCCTCCGACGGCGACATCCTGGCGGTGGCCGGATGAGGCGCATCCTCGCGATCGCACGCAAGGAGTTCCTCCACATCATCCGGGACAAGCGACTGCTCGGCGTGATCCTGGTGATGCCGCTCATCCAGCTGTTCCTCTACGCCTACGCGCTGTCCTTCGATGTGAAGCAGCTGCCGACGGCGACGCTCGACCTGGACCGCACGACCGCGAGCCGCCAGTACATCGACGCGCTGCAGCAGTCCAACTACTTCCTGGTCGACGGCGTGCTCACGTCCTACGCCCAGGTCGACAACCGGTTCGAGTCGGGCGCGGACAAGGTCGTCGTGGTCGTCGGCGCCGGCTTCGGCAACGACATCGCCGCTGGACGTGCCGGCAACGTCCAGATCCTCGTGGACGGCTCGGACGCGAACGCGGCCCAGATCGGGAGCTCGTACGCGGGGGCTCTGTCCCGCGTGTTCGGTTCGAAGGTCGCGATCAGCCAGATCGAACAGAAGGGGTTGAACATGTCCGGCGCCGGGGGGCTGACGTCCTCCATACGCACCTGGTACAACCCCGAGGGCATCTCCGCGGCCTACTTCGTGCCGGGGCTCATCGTCGTGCTCGTCACGATGATCACGGTGCTGCAGACCGCGAACACCCTCGTGAAGGAGAAGGAACAGGGCACCTACGAGCAGCTCATCGTCTCGCCGATCAGCCGCATCGAGCTGATGGTGGGAAAGATCGCGCCGTGGGCGCTGATCGGTGCGCTCGACATCATCATCATCGCGGTGGTCGGCATCCTGGCCTTCGGCATACCGTTCCGCGGGTCCGTCGGGCTCTTCGCCCTCTCCAGCCTGCTCTACGTCATCTGCACGCTCGGCCTCGGGCTGATCGTGTCGGCGCGCGCGACCTCGGTCGACTCCGCGAACCAGCTCGGATCGCTGATCGCCTTCCTCCCGACCTTCATGCTCTCGGGCTTCGTCTTCCCGATCTCGAGCATGCCGCCGGTCCTTCAGTGGCTCTCGTACCTGTTCCCCGCGCGCTACTTCATGGTGATCTGCCGCACCGTGTTCTTGAAGGGCGGCAGCCCCGCCGTGCTCTTCCCGCAGATCGCCGCGTTGGTCGTCTTCGCCGTCGTGATCGTCGTCCTGGCCGCGAGCCTCTACCGCGAAAGGGCGTGACGCGAGATGTCGTGGCGAAGGATCCGCACGCTCATCTGGAAGGAGTTCGTCCAGATCAGCCGCGACCGGGCGATGCTCCCGATCCTGTTCATCATGCCGATCCTGCAGCTCGTGCTCTTCGGCTACGTGGTCGGATCGGACGTACGCAACCTCAACCTGGCGGTGCTCGACCAGGACAACACGGTCCAGTCGGTGCGCATCGTCGACGGCTTCACCTCGTCCGGCTACTTCACCGTGTCGGCGCGACCGAGCAGCGATGCGCAGCTCAAGGACGCGCTGGACGGCGGACAGGCGGTCGTCGCCATCACGATCCCGAAGGGGCTCGGTGACGCGGTCCGCTCGAAGCGGGCCGCGCAGATCGGCGTCATCATCGACGGCTCGGACAGCCGCACGAGCGGAGTCGCGGCCGGATACGCCGCGGGCATCATCGCGGACCTGAGCAACCAGTTCTACGGGACCGGGGGCGCCGCGATGACCGCAGGCGGGGTCAACGCGCAGGTGAGGGTCTTGTACAACCCGACCATGCGCGCGGTGAACACGATGGTGCCGGCGCTTCTCGCCTTCATCCTGCTGATGTCGACCTCCAACGTCATGAGCCAGGCGATCGTGAAGGAACGCGAGAAGGGCACGCTCGAGCAGCTCTTCGTGACCCCCATCGGGAGAGCGGACTACCTGCTCGGGAAGCTGCTCCCCTACACGCTGATCGCGGTGGCGCAGCTGACCCTCACGTTCCTGGTCGGCGTCCTCTGGTTCCAGGTGCCGTTCCGCGGATCGCTGCTGGTGACCGGCGGCGGGCTGATGCTCTTCATGCTCGCGGCGTTGGGCATCGGCATGATCGTCTCGCTGATGTCCCGGACCCGCCAGCAGGCGCAGCAGACCTCGATGTTCCTGCAGATGCCGCAGATGATGCTGTCCGGCTTCATGTTCCCGATCGACGCGCTGCCGAAGTGGCTCTACCTCCTCACGTTCCTCATCCCGCTGCGCTACATCCTCGTGATCGTGCGGGCCAACTTCCTCAAGGGGTCCTCGTTCATGGAGCTGTGGCCGCAGTTCGCGATGATGGCCGCCTTCTCCATCGCGATCTTCCTGTTCGGACTCTCACGCTTCAGCAAGCGCCTCGCGGACTGATACCGAAAGCGGTCAGGCAGACATGCAGCTTCCTTGGACAAAGACACAGCAGACCCGCCCGAACACCTCGGGTGGTGACGGCGACGCCATCGTGGTCAGCGGACTGCGCAAGACGTTCGGTGATTTCGTCGCGGTCGACAACGTCGACTTCCGCGTGAAGCGCGGCGAGATCTTCGGGTTCCTGGGGCCCAACGGCTCCGGCAAGACCACGACGATCCGGATGCTGTGCGGCGTCATCGCGCCGACCTCGGGCGGCGGCACCGTCATGGGCTACGACGTGGTGAACGAGCCCGAGCGGGTGCGGGAGAACATCGGCTACATGTCGCAGAAGTTCTCGCTCTTCCAAGACCTCACGGTGGACGAGAACCTGCGCTTCTACTCGGGCATCTACGGCCTGACGCCGGAGAAGTACGCCGAACGCCGCGCCTACATCCTGCGGATGGCCGACCTCGAGGGCCGCGAGGACGAGCTCACGGGCAACCTGTCGGTGGGCTGGAAGCAGCGCCTCGCTCTCGGCTGCGCGACGATCCACGAGCCCAAGCTCATCTTCCTCGACGAGCCGACCTCGGGCGTCGACCCGACCGCGCGGCGCCAGTTCTGGGAGCTGCTCAACGACCTCGCGAACGAGGGCGTCACGCTGTTCGTCACCACCCACTACATGGACGAGGCGACGCACTGCAACCGCCTGGCGTTCATCTACCGCGGCACCATCATCGCGGAGGGCACGCCGCAGGAGGTCAAGGCCGACCTCACGGCCGACACGATCCTGCAGATCGCCGTGGACCGGGGCGAGGAGGCGCTTGCCGCCCTCGAGGAGCTCGACTCCGTCGACGAGGGCTACATGCAGGGTTCGCTCGTGCACGTGAACCTCGGACGGCGGGGCGCCGAGGACGCGGGCCTCCGCGAGTTCCTCGTCGACCGGGGCTTCGAGGTCGGCGCGATCGACCGCGTGGAGCCGACCCTGGAGGACGCGTTCGTACATCTGGTGACGCAACAGGGAGGCCGGGCCTGATGCAGTGCAGCGGCGCGTCCCACGCGACTCCCGGAGCCCCCTACTTCACCGAGTTCATCGAGGGGCGGCGCGGCGAGATCCTCGATGCCGCTCTGGCCGTCTTCGCGGACAAGGGCTACGAGTGCGGGACCATGCGCGAGATAGCCGCGGAGCTCGGTGTCACCGAGCCCGCGCTCTACCGGCACTACGCCGGCAAGGAGGCCCTCTTCGCCGACCTCGTCGCAGCGGCCGGCGACCGGGTCGTCGGGCACGCCGCGACCGTCATCGATGCCCTCGAGCCGGCGCGCGTGCGGGAATCGCTGCTCGGGTTGATCCGAAAGCGACGCGCGCACGCGCCGCACGCCGACAGCACCAAGTCCGTCATGCAGATGCTGTTCACGGCCGCGCCGCACAACGGCGCGTTCCGCGAGGTCATCCGCGCCCACCTCTCCGGGCCCATGCTCGAGCGCCTGCGCGCGTTCATCCCCCGCGTCGATGCGTACTACGGCATCACGCGGAGCCCCGAGGAGACCACCGCGAGCCTGCGCATCTTCATGAGCCTGCTCGTCGGCTACGTCATGACGGGCATGATGCTCGACGTCCCCGACGACGACCAGGGCGTCATCGATGCCGTGCTGGCCGTCATGGGATGGGACGCGCCGGCCGCGTAGTATGGCGGTGGGACATGAACGTTCTGGCGGTCCACGACCGGCAGGGCCCGTCTGCGGAGGGCACGTGATGCGAGCGGCGGCCAAGCGCGTGATGGCGATCGCGCGCAAGGAGTTCATCCACATCACACGCGACTGGCGCATGATCGTCGCCGTCCTCGTGCTCCCGCTCCTGCAGCTGCTGTTGTTCGCCTACGCGATCAGCTTCGACGTGCGCAACGTCCCCTCGGTCACGCTCGACCTCGACAAGACCGCGGCGAGCCGCTCGTATCTGGACTCCTATGCCACGTCGACGTTCTTCGCCGTGCAGGGGTCGGTCTCCGACTTCGCCGGCATCGACACCGCCTTCGACCGCAGCGAGGCCCGGGTCGCGATCGTGGTGCAGCGCGGGTTTGGCGACGCGCTCGCCGCCGGCGGGACCGGTGCCGTCTCCGTCCTCGTCGACGGGAGCGAGCCCAACTCGGCGCAGCTCGGGCAGACCTACGCCGTCGCGCTGAACCAGTCGCTCGGGAGGCGGGCGCTGGCTTCGTGGGCGGAGGCGCGCGGGCTCGGGACGGTGCGCGTCGGCTCGATCGAGCCGCGCATCCAGGCCTGGTACAACCCCGAGCGCCGCAGCGCCGACTTCCTCATCCCCGGACTGATGATCGTGATCATCATGATCGTGACCATCCAGCAGACCGCGGTCACGCTCGTGAAGGAGCGCGAGAACGGGACGCTCGAGCAGCTGCTCGAATCGCCGCTCACGCACAGCGAGCTGATCGTCGGCAAGATCCTGCCGTGGGCGCTGCTGGGGGTGGTGGACACCGTCCTCATCACCGGTGTCTCGATGGGCGTGTTCGGCATCCCGCTGCGCGGTGACGTGTCGGCCCTGGCCGTCGGCATCGGGCTGTTCATCGTGTGCGCGCTCTCGCTCGGCCTCGTCATATCCGCGGTCGCGCCCTCGCTCGAGTCGGCCAACATCGCCGCGCTGCTGCTGTCGTTCCTGCCAGGCTTCATGCTCTCGGGGATGGCCTTCCCGCTCGCTTCGATCCCGGTGGCGCTGCAGGTCGTGTCGTACCTGTTCCCCGCCCGCTACATGGTCGAGATCGCGCGCGGCGTGTTCCTCCGCGGTGCCTCGTGGGGCGTCCTGGGGCCGCAGGTGCTGGCGCTGGCGGCCTACGCGTTCGTCGCCCTCGGGATCGCGACCCTTCTGAACCGGAGGCGGCGCGCGTGAACCTCCGGAGACTGCGCCTGATCATGTGGAAGGAGCTCGTGCAACTGCGGCGCGACCGCCTCCTGCTGCCGCTCATCTTCGTCATGCCGATCATGTACGTGATCATGTTCGGCTACGTCGTCGGCGCGGACGTGCGCAACCTTCCGACCGCGGTGATCGACGGCGACCACACCGTGACGTCACAACGCCTCACGGACGCCTTCTCCTCGAGCGGCTACTTCGTGATCACGCAGCGGCCGGCAACCGAGGCGGCGCTCCGCGGACTCATCGACAGCGGACGGGTCAACGTTGCGATCATCATCGAACGCGGGACCGAGGCGGCGCTGGCGCGCGGAGAGACCGTGCCCCTCGGGGTGATCGTCGACGGCGCCGACTCCAAGACCGCGTCGGTGGCGAGCGGGTACGCGGCGGAGATCGTGACCGCGTTCGACCGGGGACTGCTCGAGAAGGCGGGCCGCGCGGCGGGCGGACCGGTGATCGACGCGCGCGTGCGCGTCATGTTCAACCCGTCGCTCAAGAGCGTGAACGCCATGGTCCCGGGACTCGTGTGCTCGGTCCTCATGCTCTCGATCATGGTGATCATGAGTCAGGCCGTGGTGCGCGAGCGGGCACGCGGGACGCTCGAGCAGATGATGGTCACGCCGATCACCCGCGCGGAGTACCTCACCGGCAAGGTCCTGCCCTACGTGGGGATCGCGTTGATCCAGATGACGTTCATCGTCCTGATCGGGCGCTACTGGTTCGGCGTGCCGTTCAACGGCAGCGTGTGGACGGTGGCACTCGGGCTCGCGCTGTTCACGCTGACGTCGATCGGGATGGGCCTGCTCATCTCGCTCGTGTCGCGGACCCAGCAGCAGGCACAGCAGACGGTCATGTTCGTGATGATCCCGACGATGGTGCTCTCGGGCTTCATCTTCCCGATCGAGTCGATGCCGGCCGCGATCGTGCCGATCACCTACCTCATCCCGTTGCGCTACGCGCTCGTGGTGCTCCGAAGCGCGTTCCTCAAGGGCTCGGGAGTGCTCGACCTGTGGGCGCCGCTCACCGCGATGGTGGTGTTCGCGGTGGGGATCTTCGGCCTGGCCGTCTCGCGGTTCCAGAAGCGGCTGGCCGAGTAGGAGCGTGCGCGCCGCAGGGCGGTCTAGAGGCCGAGACCTCCGTTGGCGTGCAGCGCCACGCACGCGGCGATCACGTCGGCGTCGTAGTGCTCCGGATGCGAGACGATCTCCTCGATCGCCGCGTCCTCCCCGAGCGCCGGACGGTACGGGCGATGCGACGCCATGGCCTCCACCACGTCGGCGACCGCGAGGATCCGCGCGGCCAGCAGGATCTCCTCGCCCTTCAGCCCGTTCGGGTAGCCCGAACCGTCCATGCGCTCGTGGTGCTGCAGTGCGATCTCCGCGACCGCCCACGGGAACGCGATGGCCTTCAGGATCTCGTGACTCTGGGCGGGGTGGTCCTTGACCAAGGCGAACTCGATCGATGACAAGTGACCGGGCTTCGTCAGGATCTCGGTCGGCACCCTCAGCTTGCCGACGTCGTGGAGCAGCCCTGCCATCTCGACCTCATCGGCTGCACTCTCGGACAGTCCCATCTGGTGAGCGATCCGCTTGCCGAGGGTGGCGACACGCTGCTGGTGACCCTGGGTGTAAGGGTCCCGCGCCTCAACGATCCGGCCCATGGTCTCGGCGACGTCGTAGACCATGCGCTCCAGCTGCGCGGCGCTCTTCTCGACCTCGGCCTCCGACCGCTTGCGCTCGGTGGTGTCCTGGATGACGCCGAACAGTGACAGCGGAGTGCCGCTCTCGTTGAACGTGATCGTGCCGAGCCCGTGGACCCAGCGCTCCGCCCCGTCGGACACGCGCACGATCCGGTACTCCCTGTCGAACGGCAGCCCACGCCCGACCACATGCTCGGTCACGTAGCGCCGTACGGCCGCGCGATCGTCAGCGTGCACGATGTTGAGGAAGCCCGCGAGATCGGTGACGTAGGTCTCGTCGATGCCGAAGATGTCCATGAGGACCTCGGACGCGCCCCAATGGTCGAGCACCATGTCCCACTCGTAGTGCCCCACGCGCGCGATGCGCTGCGACTCGCGCAGCAGGAACTCCGCGTGCTTCCGCTCCGAGATGTCGCGTGTGACGGAAAGGATGCACGGCTCGCCGGCGACGTCCATGATGCGGGCGGACACCAGAGAGGTGACGGTCGAACCGTCCTTCCTCCGCAACTCGGCCTCGAGGTTGGCGACGACGCCGTCGGCGCGAAGACCCCGCATGAGGCGGTCCCCGTCCGCGGGATCGACCCATGTCCGGATCTTCTCCGACGTCCTGCCCCGAACGTCCTCGACGGTGTAGCCGGTCATGCTGGTGAACCCCTTGTTGACCTCGAGATAGAGCCCGTCCGAGAGGCGGTTGATGTTGACCGCATCCGGCGACGTCCGGTAGGCGGCGGCGAACTTGGCCTCCGACGAGCGAAGCGCGTCCTCGACCCGCCGGCGCTCGGTCACGTCCTCCATGAGCACCAGCAGGTGATCGCCCACGGCAGCCCCCGAGATCACCACCGTGCGGGCCTCGCCGTTCTTGCACGTGACCGAGTACTCGTGCGGGATGACCGAGCGCCCCTCGTGCGCGGCCGCCTCGAGCTCTGCGTTCCAGCGAGCGACCGACTCCGTGCGGTACGCCTCGTCGGGGTAGGCCCGCTCGTACCAGTCCTGCACCGTCGGGACGTCGTCCCGGGTGTATCCGAAGAGCCGGCCGAACTCCTTGTTGACGAGGTCGATCCGGCCCTCCGGGTCGTTGACCGCGATGGGGATGGGCGCGCCCTCGACGAGAGCGGAGTAGCGCATCTCGCTGTCGATGCGCGCCTCGAGCGCCTGCTCGCCCGCCACCATGGTCTCCGCAAGGTGCAGCCTGCTCAGCCCGAGTGCCGCGATCTGCTCCGCGAGTCCTGCGTAGAACCGCATGAGGGTGTCGATGGTCTCATGTGAGTACCTCGGAATGGCACGGATCGCGGCAAGGTAGCCCTCGCGGTCGTAGCCGAAACGCGCCGCCCTTGCCTCGAACGACGCGAAGTCGATCTCCTCGTCATCGTAGAAGAACTGGCTCGTGAAGATGTTGCCCATGTGGCGGTCGCCGACGAAGAGCGGGCTCACGACGTGCCACATGCCGTTCTTGCAGCGATAGGCGCGTGTCTGGCTGCGGGGAACGTCGCCGGTCAGGTCCAGATCACTCTGGCGGCACAGCTCGCACGACTCGGCGTTGGCCCGGTGGAAGCGTGCGCAGGGTTCCGTCCGACCGACGCGGACCAGGAACCGGTCGTCGAGGTCGACGATCGAGACCACATGCCCGGTGAGGGCGTGGAAGTTCTCGGCGATCTTCCGGATCGCCTCGACGTCCACGATATCGTCGAGCCCGATGCCGTCAGGCACAGGACCGGCTACGGCTGTCGCCGCGGCGTGCTCCATCGACCCTCCGAGTCCGCAGGTCCGCGACCGCGGTCAACAATACTTGTGCGACCGCGTCGCGGCATAACGACCCTACCACGTGTCGGGCCGTGCCGAGGGCGAGCGCTCTAGCCCTGGGACGCCGCGAGCACCGCGCGCGCGGCCACGACGCCGCTGGCGCTGCTCTGCAGGAGCCCGCGCGTGATACCCGCGCCGTCGCCGACCGCGTAGAGACCGGAGACCGACGTCTGCAGGTCGGGGCCCACCGCCACGCGCGACGAGTAGAACTTGACCTCGACGCCGTACAGGAGTGTCCCGGGGCCGTTGACGCCGGGCACCAGCTTGTCGAGCGCCTCGAGGAACTCGAGCAGGTCGGCCATGTGCCGGTACGGCAGGACGAACGCCAGGTCGCCGGGCACCGCGCCCTTCATCGTCGGCGTCACGATCGACTGCGCCATTCGCGCCGGTGTCGATCGCCTGCCCGCCCGCAGGTCACCGAGGCGCTGCACGATGACCCCGTCGGAGAGCAGGTTCGCCAGGTGGGCGATCTCCTCGCCGTACGCGATCGGGTCGTGGAAGGGCTCCGTGAAGGTCTGCGAGACCAGGACCGCAAAGTTCGTGTTCGGCGTGCGGGAGTCCGAGAAGGAGTGCCCGTT